>JAIRLZ010000243.1 GCA_031259035.1 Treponema sp.
ATATGCGGGAAGGCTAAAGTTAATTTGATGTTTCTTCCCGCTTATTCCCCGGATTTTAATCCGATAGAAAAAGACTGGGCAAATATGAAAAATGCTTTACGCGATACCGCTCCTCTTTGTGATTTACTTCAGACCGCGGTTTATGATTATTGGCGTTAGGTCTTTATAAGTAAAACAACTATAACATCCTTTTTTATACTATTTTATGTTTATTATGTCAATACTGAAAAATTTCAGGCGCCACGGATGGCGCCTGCGGCGACAAATGTGGGGCTAGAAACATTTCGCATAACGTTCCGGCTGTTTACGACGTTTTGCCAGCCCGAATAAGGGCTTGCGTAGCAAGCACAGGGCTGGCAAAATGTGGGTGTAGTGTGGCGTGGGAATGAAGCGAAGCGCAATGACCTAGCCACACGGAACCCCGAGCCGCTTCAGCGGCGAAGCGTAAACCGTCCTGTTATGTGCAGTACCACCCGTACACCATTTTTTAAATCCTATATCCTCTCTGAAGCCACACCAACCACTTGAGCTGTTTGTGTATCTAACGCCCTTAAACGCAATCTACGGAGATTGCCTTCCCCATCAACCCTTCCAGTTACAATTATATCTGCGCCAATAAATTTTCCAATAGAAACGGCAGTTTCATCATCAACTTCACCGCTCATTTGGAAATTTTGTTCCCGCCTTATTCTATCAAGTTGACTCCTGTCAATTATTGTATAGCCAGCATTTACCCAAATAAATTCAAGCTCACCTGCAATATATTCTGTTGTACTTCTGTCTTGAGCAGTAATATATACAATTGCAATTTTTGATCGTCCAAGCACATTCTTTAATGTGGTATTTGCTGCTCTGGTCAAAGCCCCCTCTACACTTGATTCAGCAACTAATGCGTTTCCACTTCTATGAAAAGGGGCGGGAGAATAGCCATTTCTCCATTGTACCAATGATAAAACATTATCATCTTCAAATCTATAATTTGCAATATTATTATAGCCACTATTATTAAAATGAATAGCTATTTGAAAATCTGACGTTTTATATCGGAGAGATGTTGTGGAGGAAACTTTATTATTCCTATAATTTGTAGAAAAACCAGTACCATCATCCCTAAATTCATAAACTCTATAATCCCCGCTTTCAATAGTATTTTCAGTCCATATTCCAATAAACTTAGTATGATATGCCTGATTATCCTGAAATACTTCAAAATTAACTGCGGGAGGAGATGAACCGCAGGAACCAATCAAGACCGATACAAGGCAAAAAATGACCCAATTTGTTTTTTCACAATGCCCTCCGATTGTCGTTAATTTTAGCCTAGTCTTTTTTTTATGTCAATATCCATTCAGAAATATTTTACAAAAAATTTAGGGTGGTATTGCACATAACTATCTGTATACAACCCCACTCGTATACAGTCTTTCGCGGCGGTTCCCATAACCAACGGTCATGTCGATGGACGCTTCCCGCATCGCTCTATAAACCCGCCCATACGGGCGCGTTTTCTTTGTTAAAGCGGTGGGCGGCCTCCCGCCCCCATGCGCCTGCGAAGCGATGATATAAGCGCATGGCGCCCAGTCCGGCCGTCCGCAGACGGCGGGGAACAAAAAAGGCGGCGCTGGACAGCCCCGCCTGCCCGTTCTCCCCTAGCGCGGCGTAAAACGTTCCGGCTGTATGCGACGGTTTGGCGGCCCGGATAAGGACTTTGCACAGCAAAGACCAGGGCTGCAAAATGTGGGTGGAGTGTGCCGTGGGAATGTTCCTCAGCTACGCTGGGGCGCGAAGCGGAATGACCTAGCCGGGCGGAACATCCGGAGCGACCGAAGGGAGCGTTGGCCATATCGCCCTTCCCCTATGGATACTTTTTCTTAAATCCGCGCGCCCGCGCCGAAGCCACCGTGTCAAGCGGCGATCTGTCCCCCCGCTCCAGGTACCGAAATCCAAGTCCGGCGACCATCGCGCCGTTGTCCCCGCAGAGGTTCAGCGGCGGGAAAACCGCCCGCAACGCGCCGCGCTGTTCGGCGATGCGGGCGCGCAACAGCGAATTCGCCGCGACGCCGCCGCCCGCAACGACCGTCGCAAGCCCCGTGTCCTCCACAGCGCGAAAAAGGCTGCGGAGCAGTATCTCAACGGCCGTTTTTTGGAAGGAAGCCGCAATATCTTCCGGCGTAGGGTCTGTTTTGACGCGGAACTGTTCAAGCTGATTGATAACGGCGGTCTTTAATCCAGAATATGAAAAATCGTACCGGTGATCTCCTTTGTAGAGGTTCGGCATGGGGAAACGGAAGGCGGACGCATCTCCTCGCCGCGCCATGCGGTCTATGGCCGCGCCGCCAGGATACCCGAATCCGTAGTGTTTCGCCACCTTGTCAAACGCTTCGCCAACCGCGTCGTCAATAGTCGCGCCAAGCGTCGTGATGTCATCAAAGCCGTCCACGCGGCAGATGACGCTGTGTCCGCCCGACACTAAAAGCCCCAGAAACGGATAGTCAGGCCGCTCCTCTGTAAGCCGCGATGCGTATAAATGGGCGAGCATGTGATTCACCGCGATAAACGGAATGTTCAGCGCATACGCGAAGGCTTTGGCGAAATTAAGTCCCACCAAAAGAGACCCCAACATGCCCGGATGAGCCGTAACCGCCACGCCGTCAATCTCTCCGGCGGATAGCCCCGCCTTGTCAAGGGCTTCCCGCACAACCACGGAAATCCATTCGGTGTGTTTGCGGCTCGCTATTTCAGGCACGACGCCTTCGTATTCCGCGTGAAACGGTATCTGCGTGGCGACCACGTTTGAGAGAATGGTTTCGCCATCCTCAACAACAGCCGCCGCGGTTTCATCGCAAGACGTGTCGATTCCCAGAATTTTCATGCTTATTCTCCATTTTTCGCCCCGCTAACAGCGCGGGCGCGGCGCGCCTCATTGCAGCGCGGCGATCTCTTCCCATTCTTTTGCCTTCTCTTCGCTTGCCCTCAAGCCGCCGCAAGGCCGCCTGCGGGCTTGTCCTCCTCCCGCCGCGCCTTTGCCGTTTGTCGCTCCCTCGCGTCCCGCCGGCTCGCCTGTATTCTGACGGACAGGCGCCTCCTCTCCCGCAGTCTTCTCCAAATAGCGCCCCCAATTCCCATAAGAACTTTGAGTGATCCCAGATGCGCTAATCTTTTGCTCCGCCTTCTGAGAGGGCCAGCGCCCATTTCAGATTTTTCCGTATATTCATAAGGAACAGTTCATAAACAAAATGCACAGCATTTTGTTTTAATTGCTTACGCAATTAGGAAATAACATGACCAAACGGTCATGTTATTTCTGAACAGTTCCTAACGCCCTTCTTACCTTTGAAGAACATCACCCTCCAGTATATCTTCAAGATTCCCGATCAGAAAATCAATGTCTCCCCGGTTTATCACCAGAGGCGGCTGAAAGGCAAGGACATTCCGGCCAAGGCCGTTCTTACCGAGTATGATGCCCCGTTCCTTGAGTTCCTCAAGGATACGATCAGTCAGCATGGCGCTATCATCAACATACCCGGCGTCTGTTGTCCCCCCGCCGTCAAACGCAAGTTCGGCGCCCAGCATGAGTCCCTTGCCCCGCACTTCCTTTATCACCGGAAACTTTGCCGCAAGCGTGTCAAGGCGGGCGCGGAGATACGCCCCGTTCTCCTCGGCTTTGGCGCACAGGCATTCCTGTTCAATATAGTCCAGAACCGCCAGGGCCGCGCTTGCGGAAACAGGATTCCCGCCTAGGGTCGAAGCCGAAGGTCTTGTAAACTGACGGGCGATTTCTTTTGACGAAGCAAAGGCCGCTATGGGTATGCCGTTTCCTAGGGCCTTGCTCATGGTCATAATATCGGGAACAACGCCGTAATGCTCGATAGCAAACATCTTTCCGGTACGGGCAAAGCCTGATTGTATCTCGTCAACAATGAGCAACGCTCCCTGGTCATTGAGGGGCCTGGCGATCTCTTTGAAAAAATCAGGAGGAACGGGTCTGATGCCTCCATTTCCCTGAATGGGTTCGCAGATAAAGGCCGCTATGTTCCTATCTTTTTCAAGCGCGGCTATAACATCCGCGGCGCTGTCGGCAAAATAAACATCGCTGGGCAAAAATGGATCGGCGCGCCACATGGGTATGCCGGTGGCCGCCTGGGTAAGATAGGTTCTCCCATGGAGACCTCCATTCAGGGCTATGAATTTCCGTTTTCCGGTTGCAAGCCGGGCAAGGAGCAAGGCTCCTTCATTCGCCTCTGAACCAGAATTACAGAAAAACGAACTGACGAGTCCTGATGACCCATGAGGCGCGGCCCCCGGCAGGACCGGTCTGCCGGGCATGACATGGGCAAGACGCTCGGCAAGGCGCAGTACCGGCTCGGTGAGGTATACATTGGTAAGATGCTGCAACGTGCCGAGCTGGGCGGCGACTCTTTCTATGATGAAGGGGTTGGAATGGCCGCAGTTCATCACCGAAACGCCGGCGAAAAAATCAAGGTATTTTTTCCCTCGCTCGTCGTACAGGTACTGCATATCCCCACGGACAAAAAGGGGTGGGTCCTTATAAAAATACCGTACGCAAGGCATAAAATATTCCCTGCGCAGGGCAAGGGCTTCCTGTCTTTCCATCATTCCCTCCCGTTTTCCGAAACAGCCCAGGGTCCAGCGCCAAAGCCGGCCCGGGGCGGCGTAAAATCTCTGGTCAACGAGGCTGCGTTTTCAGGATCATCCCTGACCGCAAGGCAGAGATCCACAACCCGCGTAAATTGTTCCCGCGGCACATACGGCGCCTCAACGCGGACGCGCCTGAGTCCCGCGGCGGCAAGCTCCCCCATAAAGGGAAGCAGAAACAGGTCTTTAACAAGGATCACATGATTCCTGCCCCTGGAGTCCTGGCCTTTGGAGGAATCCCTGAACACAGGATGGCGGAATCCTTTTTCATCAATAAGGCTCAAAGTCCCGGCCCCGGAGTTGCCGTCGTCATCGTTGCTGTGTGTACTGGTATTTTCAAAAAGATCATGCTCCAGGTACATCACCGTAGGAGAACCAAAGACAATGAGTTCGGCGGCGGCATGGTTTCCGGCGTCGGATTCTCCGCCGTATCCGGAAGCCAGAGCTTCCAGCAACATGAGGGTGTCGCCAAGTTTTGTTTCAGGGGAAACCGTAAAGCCGTCAAGACCGCAGCTTTGGTAGTAGCGCCAGGAAAGGCTGTTCTGAATATTGAGGCCGTAGTCTCCCCTACAGGCGGGGCTTCCAGTAACGCCGCTGACAGCGGAGATGCCCCCCAAACTCGAAACCAGAAATCCGTCAATACCGTCAAGCGTTTCAAGAGCGGACTGAAATTCCTCAAGCTCTTGGTCAAGCGTCATGCGACCCTGGCAAAGCCAGATTTTGGCGTTTCCCTTGTATGCGACGAGTTCCCTGATTTCCGCCGCCGAAAAAGGCCTGCCGGGCCGGAACACCGCGCCTGAAAGGTACACATGATCAACGCCCCGCTCAATACAATACCGGGCCTGCCCGGTGTTCATAACGGTAACGGCAAGCTCAAGTCTCCCGGCGCCGCGCTCCCCCGGAGAAGCGCCCTGCATTGCGCCGCCCTGTCCGGCGCGCTCCCGCCCTTTGTCAAGGAAGCGCAACATCTCCTCCCGTATGGCCGCCGCTTTTTCGCCTGAAAGCTCCGGCTCCTCCCTGGCGGCGCTAAAAACCTTTCCGGTGGAATAAAAAGTCCCTGTCCCTTCCATGCGGCGGTTGATATTGGAAAGCCCCGGCCGCCCAAATGCGTAGGCGGTAGAAAGATCGCGCTTGCGGTTCCGGTAAAGAAATTCACTCTCCTTAAAACGGTCGTACGAAAAGGGATCTTCTATATACCGGTCTATGGCATCACCGTAGGCGTTCACCAGGGGAAGCAGATACGAGGCTTCGCGCATCCTGCCTTCGATCTTAAAGCTGGAAATCCGGTTGTGGATCAGCTCAGGAATGTACTCATAGAGGCACATATCCTTTACCGCAAGGGGAAAACGTGTCGCATAATGGTGGGATCCGCGTTCAATCTGAAAGTCCCAGCGGCAGGGTTTGAGGCAACGTCCCTGATTGGAACTTGCGCCGAAAAGCATACCTGAATACAGGCACTGGCCGCCGTGGGAGACGCACATATCGCCGTGGACAAAATATTCAAATTCCATGCCGGTTTGGGCAGCCGCGGCCCGCGCATACGAAAGGGGAAGCTCCCTGGAAAGCACTACCCTGCTAAAACCCTTTTCGGCAAGGAACCTCATCGTTTCGAGGTTGTGGACATTCATCATCACCGATGCATGCATGTCAAGGGAAAGTCCGAGCTTTCGCAACAGTTCTGGCACGGCGAGATCCTGGACAAGTAGGGCGTCAGGCTTCAGCCCTGAAAGAAACACAAGGTATTCCTCAAGCAGGGGCAGATCCCCCTCGGTATACACATTGTTTACGGTGATATAGATCTTTTTGCCTTTTTCACGGGCAAGCCCAATTGCCCCGGCAAGCTCTTCATTGGAAAAATTGAAATCTTTGCGGTGGAGGCGCATGTTAAAGCGCTTTCCGCCTATATAGACCGCATCGCAGTTGGCGTTGACGATCTCTTTGAAGATGGCAAAATTTCCCGCCGGCGCAAGGAGCTCAACGGGACGTCCGTTAAAATACCGCATACGCTATCATCTGTCTCCGCCTTTGACAAGGGGCATTTTAAAACTCGTAGAACCACTATCAATTTCTAAAGAAGCCATGCTACCTCACGTTTTGGGAAACCGCAAACTACCCATAGATTTCGGCTTGTCAGGCAACGAATACGTTCATTGCGCGAATATCTTCTTAGTCTCACACTGTATATGGAATAATATGCCTCATTAGCATATATGACACGGAGACCAAGCAAAAAACCATGTTCCAACCGAGCGGTGTTTTTCATTGCATCATCATATCAAGACTCAAAAGCCTTTTCAATAGAGCTGTTCCAAAACCCGGTTGATTTTGGACCAGCCCTTTAAAATTTCACTAACAGCGCGGATGCGGCGCGCCTCATTGTAGCGCGGCGATCTCTTCCCATTCTTTCGTCTTTTCTTCAATCCGGTATGCAATGTCCGCAAGTTTCACCTGTATTGCCCGCGCTTTCTCTCCATTGCTGTACACTTCGGGCGCGCCAAGCTCGCCCTCAAGCCGCCGCTTTTCATCCTCAAGGCTCCCGATGACCGCAAGGGACTCCTCCTCAAGCCGGCGCAGCCGCCGCAAAGCCGCCTGCCGCCGCTTGTCCTCTTCCCGCCGCGCCTTTGCCGTTTGTCGCCGTTCTTCTTCGCGTCCCGCCGGCTCGCCTGTATTCTGACATCCAGCGTCCGGCGCCTCTTCCGCCATTTTTTCCAAATAGTACCCGTAATTCCCATAAAAGAGCCGGACGCAGCCATTCGACATCTCCAGCGTCTTGGTGGACAACCCTTCCATAAAACCGCGGTCATGGGACACAAAGATGACGGTTCCGGTGTAAGACGCAAGGACATCCATCAAAATGTCCTTTGATTGAAGATCAAGATGATTGGTCGGCTCATCAAGAATAAGGAGGTTCATGGGCTTTAAAAGCATCTTGAGCAGGGCGAGACGGCTTTTTTCACCGCCTGAAAGTACGGAAACGCTTTTGTAAACATCGTCTCCCCGAAAAAGGAAGCCGCCGAGCATGTCGCGCGCCTTGGGGACAAGCGGAGTCGGCGCTTCGGCTTCAATGTATTCCAGAACGGAAACTGAAGTGTTAAAGCTCTCCGCCGCGTCCTGCGAAAAGTAACCGACTGCTATGCCGGCCCCGTACTGTACGCGGCCTTCAAAATCCGGGTCCACGCCGGCGAGTATGCGCAGAAGCGTGGTCTTGCCCGCGCCGTTCCGCCCGACGACAACGAGTTTTTCTCCGCTATCAATGGCGAGATCGAGGTTTGAAAAAACACGGCGCGTTCCATATTGTTTGCCCAGACCCTCAACGGCAACCGCCGCCTTCCCCGCGTGAGGCGGGTCTGGAAAGCGGATGCGCATCTTCTTGAGGGATTCGGGAATTACAATCCGCTCCATCTTTTCGAGTTTTTTGACGCGCTCCTGAACCATAGCGGCTTTGCTCGCCTTGTACCTGAATCTGCGGATAAGCTCTTCCGACTTGGCGATTTCTTCCTGTTGTTCAGCGTAACGTTTCAGAAGGCTCTCAAGCTCAACCGCACGCACGGTTTCATAGTCCGTGTAATTTCCCGCATAGCGTTTAAGGCGTCCCTGAAAAAGCTCATACACCTCGTGTATCGTAACGTCCAAAAAGTAGCGGTCATGCGATACGATAAGATAGCCGCCGTCAAATGATTGCAGCCATGATTCAAGCCAGAACCGGGCTTCTATATCAAGATAGTTGGTCGGCTCATCAAGGAGCAGAATATCCGGCGATTCAAGCAGCGTTTTGGCAAGCGCGATACGCATCTGCCAGCCGCCTGAGAATTCCTCAACAGAGCGTTTCCTGTCGTCCGGCGAAAAACCAAGCCCTTCAAGCGTCGCGGTTATCCGCTGTTCCCGTTCATAGTAGCCGGAACGCTCAACCTCCTCCCCCAGCCTGCGGTGTTCTTCAAGCAGGCTCGCGGTCCTCGCGTCGTCTTGAACAGTATCGCTCTTTTCCAATTCCCCGCCGATGGCTTCCATACGAGACAGCATATCAAGCGCCGGCTTGTATGCGCCTTCCATTTCCTCGCGGAGCGTTTTTCCGCGATGTACAATGCCCGATTGGGGGAGGTACGACACCCGGCAGCCTTTTTGGACAGCCCTGTCGCCCGAATCCGGCGCAACCTCGCCCGCAATCACCTTCATCAAAGTCGATTTTCCCGCGCCGTTTGCGCCCGCGAGCGCGGCGCGCGTACCGGAGGCAAGGTTGAGGCTTACATCTGTAAGAATATCCCTGTCCGCGAATGCGAGGGAAATTTTGGAAAACTGTACAAACGCCATATCAATTAGAGCTAAGGACCCGCGCAGAAACAACATGACCTTTTGGTCATGTTGTTTTATTATTGCGTAAGCAATTAGAATAAAATGCCGGCATTTTATTTTTGCGCGGCTCCTAACGCTTCATTCTTCTATAATGAGAACTTCGTCAGCGTCATCACGCGGGGCCGCTCCGCCTTTGAAAAAGTAAACAATGGTCGGCGATGTGTCTCGCCGGACAACGGTCACCCCGTCAATGCAGCTTTTCGGGAGGTATTCGATACGCAGCCCTTGATTCTCAAAATTGTACAGGAAATCAACATCCGCCTCTCTTTCTCCATTGAATTGAAGGGTAAACGCTCCCGCATATCTATTTTCCAGCGAGGAATCCAGGTAAAGCCTCATGGCGACTCTTCCCGTACCTTGAACAGAAGCGGGAATAATATGAGGCGTAAGCAAATCGAATCCTGACCATGAAAAGGAGCCGTTCCGGTTCAGCGCCAGGGAGCCGTAATTCGCGCTGCTGAAAAGAGGGCCTTGATTATAAATCCGCGTAAAAAGGCTGCTCCGCAGCGCGTTCTCCTGAAGGATAATGTCATCAAGATCCACAGGAAGCGCAACAAAAAGAAATGTCCGTAATGCGCCGCCGTTTTCTGTATATTGCACCGCCAGCACATCGTCCAAACGGAGTTGCATCTGCAAAGACGCGCCGTCAAAACGCCACGCCCGCGCGCCGTTGGGCTGGATGCTAGTATAGGAGAACGTCTTGTCTATGATTTTGTCGGTTTCCAATTCTTTCAAAAAAAGGCGGGCTTTTCCGGTGTCCTGCCCCGGATAAAACCCCCAATGCTGACTGAGCATATCCAGATCTATTTTGTTATCAGCGATCATCGCGCCGTACGATTCAGGCAGCCACGTTTTGGCAAGCGCCGCGGACAGTTCCGCATCCTCGCCCTGTTCTTCCGTAATCTGCTGTACAATATCCAGCGCCCCGCCGGAATACTCAAAAAGCCGCAGCCGGTACGAAAAACAGTATCCAATGGTTCCGTCCCGCGTGAGCGTTTGATACCAGTCGCCCGGAAGCGGCTCGCCGGTGGAACTTATGGCGGGCGTTCCCTCTATTTTAGCCAGCAGCTTGACGACTTCGCCCAGTCTAAGCCGGTATACACGGCGGGCGTTATTATCGGGTCCGTCCCGCACGGGAAGCCCGTCTTGCAGCGCCTCTCCATAGGCGACGGCAAACTGGGCGAATTCTTCCGCCCGTTTCAGAGCGGCCGATTTTGCGCCGAACACTTCCATCTGCTTGAGCGGAATTTCAAATTTATCCGGCGCATTGGAATCTCCAGCGCGGTACTCTTCGGGAATGCCCGCAACCCACGCCTGATTGATATTCGATTTTATGTACACAGGCAACACCGTCCCGGACGGAACGGCCGGATTTTCAGACGACCATAACAGGACGCCCCACCCCGCGAGTTTGGTACAGGATGCGAAGAAAACGCACAATGCGCACAGCGCCGCTGGAAGCGTATAAAAACACGATTTATTCAAACTCATGGAATTATTATACTAAAACAAGAAAGGAAACACAAGCCGCAAATGAAACATCGAAAATTCAGACTGTTCCCCTATTCGTTATAAGCTGAGGGGGCGGCGCTTCGGCGCAACGCCGTTGCAAAACCCCCTTGTGGAGAGGGGGTTTTTGGAGATAAAATAGACGCATTGAGGTTAAAAACTCCGCCGCCAATGCGCAAAGACAAATTCACCATTCTCAAGGAGTATTTCGGCTATACGGAATTCCGCCCCGGTCAGGAAGCCGTCATTGACGCTATTCTCACAGGGAGGGACGCGCTTGCCGTTATGCCCACCGGCGCCGGGAAATCCCTCTGTTACCAGATACCCGCGTTGCTGCTGGACGGGCTTACGGTGGTGATTTCTCCGCTTATTTCTCTTATGAAGGATCAGGTCAACGCGCTCAGGGAAGCAGGCGTACCGTCAGCGTGTCTGAACAGTTCCCTTTCGCAGGAAGAATACGCGGCGACCATGAAGTTGTTGTATCGGGGCGATTGCAAAATACTCTACATCGCGCCGGAACGGCTCCTTAAAGAAAATTTTTTGCAAATCCAGCAAAAAATGCAATCCAGGGCGCAGGACGGGGAAGATTCTCAAAAAATCGCCCTCGTGGTGATTGACGAAGCGCATTGCATTTCCCAGTGGGGACACGACTTCAGACCGAGTTACCTCCACATTGCGGAATTCATAAAAACGTTGGAGCAAAGACCCGTCACAGCCGCTTTTACGGCGACAGCTACGCAAAAAGTGAAGGAAGACATCCTGTCCATTCTGTTTTTGCAAGAGCCGTTTGTCATTACCACGGGTTTTGACCGGCAAAACCTCTATTTTGAGGTGCGGAAGCCCAAGAGCAAGAGCGCGGCGTTGCTGGACTATGTACAGCGCAACAGAAATAAGAGCGGAGTCGTGTACTGCAACACCAGAAAAACCGTTGAAGAAGTGTGGGAGATGCTTTCGGACAGAAATTTTGCGGCCGCTCGGTACCACGCGGGGCTTGAAGACGCGGAACGGCATGAAAATCAGGACGATTTTCTCTACGACAGGAAGACCATCATGGTGGCGACCAATGCATTCGGCATGGGCATTGACAAATCAAACGTGTCCTTTGTCATCCATTACAATATGCCGAAAAATATTGAAAGCTACTATCAGGAAGCGGGCCGGGCGGGGCGGGACGGCGAACCCGCCGAGTGCATCCTGTTTTACAGCGGGCGCGACGTGCGCATAAACGAGTTTCTCATCACTCACTCCAACGAAGAGGATGCCCCGATGGACAGGGCGCTTGTTCAGCATAATCTGGAACTGCTGAAACTCATGACATGGTACGCCACCGGAACCGATTGCCTGCGGTCGCGGCTGCTCGCCTACTTTGGCGAGAACGCGCCCTCGTTCTGCGGGAACTGCTCAAATTGCGACACGCTTTTTGAAGATGTTGACATTACGATAGAGGCGCAGAAGCTGGTGTCCTGCGTACTGCGTCTGGAACAGCGGGGCAGACGTTTCGGCAAAACCGTGATTATCGACATTGTGCGAGGCGCCAAGAATGAAAAAATTCGGAACTTTCACCTTGACACGCTCAGTACGTACGGCATTATGAAAGACGCGAGCCTCCATCGCGCGCGGCTGATCCTGGATTTTTTGATAGAACAGGGCTATCTCGCGCTGAATGCCGGTGAATTTCCCGTGGTGATCTCTTCGGAGCGTTCCGGTGAAATCGTGTTTGAACGGAAAAGCGTGGGCATGATGCTGCCGAAAGAGACGCAACCGGAAAAACCGGAGAAATTCGCCGAATTAAGTCTTCCGATACAGGAGTTTGACGAAGTTTTGTTTGAGAAATTGCGGGATTTGCGAAAAACCATCGCCCAAAAAGCGGGCATTCCGTCATATATCGTATTTTCCGACGCCGCTTTGCGGGATATGTGCCGAAAGAAACCCGTTGACAAGCGGGAATTCCTGCGTATATCCGGCGTTGGCGAGATAAAAATGGAAAAGTACGGAGATGTGTTCACGAAGCTGATACGGGAGTATAGGGAAGCGGAGGATTAAAACGCCGCAGGCGGCGCCAATTCATTTCAGACGGAAGCGGCAAAATCCGTAGAATCCGCGCAACCATACCATGTGGTCATGGTATGGTTGCGCGGTTCCTGCGATAAAAGCAAGCGCGAGACGCTCTCTGGTTGAGTGGACGGTACGCCCGCTCATTCCAATTGACGCCGGTTTATCTCATGGGGCGCCGCTTCTAACGCGCATGAGGCTTGTATTGGCGGAGCGATGGCATTGCCGCGGCTTTTCACGTTCCGCGCTTTGATTTGCCCAAAGCGCGGGCGGCGCGGCGATTCATCCACCGGTACGGCCGCAGTGTTTGAAGACAGGCTTCACGCCGAAAAATAAGCGCGTCTATCGCTCAAAAACGCTTGACAAAAAGTGCGTCGCTTTATATACTACTAAAAACCTATGAATACTTACAATGTAGAGGTTGCGCTGTCCAGCGCGCTTGAGCCTTACATCCATTATTTCTCAAACAATACACATAAATTTATCGCCGCGATTGGCGAACATCTCCTGTTGAGCGGCGCCGCCCTGCTTGTCGCGTCCGCATTGGGCATAGTGTTAGGCGTCCTGTGCGCATATAACAAAACCGTTAATGTTGTGGCCACCGGCGTTTTTTCGGTGGCGAGGATCGTTCCTAGCCTTGCCATCCTCTTTTTATGCCTGCCGCTCATGGGAACCGGCATGAAGCCTTCGGTTGCCGCGCTTACGTTCCTCGCGTTGCCGCCCATTCTTATCAATACGGCGGTCGCCCTCGCCTCAATTCCGGCGGCGGCGCTTGAAGCCGCGCGCGGTATGGGAATGAATGTCCCGCAAATCTTTTTCAGGATAAAGGCGCCGCTTGCGTTGCCGCTCTTCATGGCAGGCTTCAAGACGGCCGCCGTAGAAGTGATTGCGAGCGCGACGCTCGCCGCATACATAGGAGGAGGCGGGCTTGGCGTCATCATCTTCACTGGCTTGGGATTGATGAGGACTGAATTGCTGCTCATTGGCGGCGCAAGCGTTGCGTTGCTTTCATTGCTCGTTGATTTCTCGCTTGCCCTTTTGGAAAAGAGAGTTCACGTGACTCTTTTTGGCGGCGCCATACGGCATCGCTTATAACGCCGTTTTCAAAACATCGAATTTTGAAACGGTCCAGCATTGTAAAGGAGTTCTTTATGAAAAAGACCCACAGAATTGGCTTCATTTTCGTTGTGTTAGCGATTGCAACGCTCTTGATAGGTTCTTGCTCGAAAAAATCAAGCGCGGCGGTACGAATCGGCTCTAAAAATTTCACCGAAAATATACTTTTAGCCGAATTGTACTCGCTTGCGTTGGAAGACGCCGGAATTAAAGTGGAGCGTAAATTCGATTTGGCAAGCTCCGTTGTCCACACGGCGCTGGTAAACAACGAAATCGATCTCTACCCTGAATATACCGGCACCGGTTTGCTCGCCGTATTAAAACTGCCATTAATCACCGACCCGCAGGAAGTCTACAATACCGTAAAAGCGGAATATGAAAAACAGTTCAATGTAATCTGGCTTAATTACGCCAAGGCGAACGACGGGCAGGGCATTGTAGTGACAAAGACAGCTTCCGATGCATACGGAATACGGACCATTTCCGATTTGCAAAAAAACGCGGAAAACATCCGCTTTGCGTCTCAGGGCGAGTTTGACGAGCGGGAAGACGGCATCCCGGGTTTGGCGAAAGCGTACGGGCCGTTTAATTGGAAATCAAGCGTGGTTTACTCGGACGCGCTGAAATATCAGGTGTTGTCGTCTGGTGAAGCTGACGCGGCGCCCGCATATACAACCGAAGGGGCGCTGACGGATCCGGCGTTTGTGTTGCTTGAAGACGATAAATACGTGTGGCCGCCTTACAATATAGCGCCGGTTGTCCGCCGTGAAATTTTAGACGCCTACCCTGCAATCGCGAATGTGTTGAACAACGTTGACGCGAACATAGACACCCCAACTATAACGCGGCTTAACGCCCAGGTGGATATTGACAAGCGCGAATACGCCGATGTGGCGAAAGATTTTTTTAATTCAATAAAATGACACCGGTTGAAAAGCGGAAATTTTTTACGCGCTTTGAAGCGCCGGCTGTGGCGGAAGCGGTGCTAGACAGCATCGTTACGCCCGCCGAACAGCGCCTCATCGCGCGGCTTGATCAGGAGACGTTTAGCGCGGAAGATTTGCGGCGAGCGGATGGCGGCGCTGACGCGCGGGCGCTTTATAAACGCGGCGTCATAAACTATGCGGAAACCGGCGCCGATCTGTTTCGATTCAGCGATTTTTATACCCGTTTGGATGTTTTTGTCATTTCGGAACACGAGACCTACCGGGCGTTCACGAAAGAAACGCAGAAGAACCTTGACGAATGGTATTTTTCCGTGTATTACGAGCGCTTGAATCGCGATCCGGATAAAAGACCGTCCGGCGATGCGGTGATCACGTGTGAGGAGGCTCTTTCGCGCGTCGACGGCGAATCGCGGCAGGCGTACCGCGCCTACTGCGATTGCCGGGTCTTGGCAGGCGGGTATAACGATTGCGCAGCCCCATTGCAAACCTGCATCTCATTTAGAAACGGCGTGAACACGAGCGCGCATCGGGGCGTCTCCAAACCAATATCAAAAGATGAGGCGAAGCGGATCATTATTGACGCTGATAACGCGGGTCTCATGCATACCGCAAACCCCCATACGATATGCAATTGCTGTACGGATTGCTGTTATCTTTCACGGGCGCGGAAACGGCGCGGCGCGGAACTGAAAGCGCGGCTGAAAACGCAAAACGCGCCGTTTCTAAGCTGGCCCAAAGTCTCAAAACGGATACAAGCGGATTGGGAAAACTGCGTTGCGTGCGGCGTTTGCGAGGAACGCTGCCCCTTTCATCTCTTTGCTGTCGCGGAAAAACAAGTGGATCGCGCCCGTTGCATAGGCTGTTCGCTCTGCGTCAACGCCTGTCCCAACGGCGCCTTGTCTTTGGAGCGCATCTCACAAGGGGGAGAATGATTGTGACGGTTGTATCGTTCAAGCATATAACAAAACGGTTTAACAACGCGGCGTCCAACGCGATTAATGACGTGACGTTTTCCATTGAGGAAGGGGAGTTTGTTACGATAATCGGAACATCGGGATGCGGGAAAACGACGTTGCTCAAGATGGTCAACCGCCTCGTCGACAGTGATTCCGGGGAGATTTACATCAACGGAATAAACATCAAAGATACGGATCCGGTCAAGCTGCGCCATAACATAGGCTATGTCATCCAGCAGTCGGGACTGTTCCCGCATATGACGGTTTTTGAAAATGTGGCCATTGTTCCCAAATTATTGAAATGGGATAAGGCGCGGATTGCGAAACGGGTGGAGGAATTGTTGAATCTGGTCAACTTGGACTATGCGGAATTCCACAAACGCCACCCTGCGGAACTTTCGGGCGGACAGCAGCAACGGGTAGGTTTGGCCCGCGCGCTTGCCGTTGACCCGTCCATCCTGCTGCTGGACGAGCCTTTCGGCGCGATAGACGCGATTAACCGGGTGAATTTGCAGAACGAATTGCTGCGCATCCACCGATTGCAGAAAGACGCGGGCGCGCTCCGCACCTATCTTTTTGTTACGCATGACATACATGAGGCGCTGAAACTTGGAACCCGTACGATGGTAATGCATCAGGGCGCCATCGTGCAGTTTGACAGTCCTGACAATCTCACGCGGCAGCCTGCGGGTGATTTTGTCCGCGCTCTGCTCTCTCAGGAAGGCGTCTATACCGGCGCCGGGGAGGGGATATGATCCGCTATCTGGTTCAGTATCATGACCGATTGTTGACCGCGTTTGGCCAGCATCTGCTCCTGCTGGCGCTTACGATGGTTTTTTCGCTGATGCTGGCGGCTGTTCTTACGCTGCTTCTCCATCGATCCGGTCCGGCTGCGGAACGGATCGCCCTGCGCATCGCGGGGATCATTTACACGATTCCAAGCCTCGCGCTCTTTGCGCTGCTGATTCCGGTTTTAGGCTTGGGTATGCGGACCGCAGTGTTTGTGCTTGTGTTGTACAACCAATTCTTGCTGTTGCGGAATATCTTCGCGGGCTTCAACGCCGCGCCGCAGCCGGTGATCGAGGCGGGATACGGCATGGGAATGACCTGGTTCCAGATCATAGTTCTGGTAAAATTGCCGCTGTCGCTCCCCATGATTATAGCGGGAATACGGCTCGCCGTTGTTTCGACAATAGGGATAGGCGCGATAGCCGCAGTCATAAACGCGGGCGGCGCCGGATCGATTCTGTTCGACGGACTGAGGACGAACAACGCGGTGAAAATCATATGGGGTACGGCGCTGTGCGCTCTGCTCGCTGTGGGCGCAAACGTGGCGCTGCTCCGCCTTGAAACGCTCGCCCGCAAAACAGCAACAGGAGGATGATTATGAGTTACGAAGCCTACAATGACGACTCTTTGGGGTTCGCCACCAAACAGTTGCACGCGGGATACAACCCGGCGGAGCATAACCGCTCAAAAGCCGTGCCTATTTATCAGACCGCCGCGTTTGAACTGGGGGACTACGACCGGTGCGTACGATTGTTCTCTTACGCCGAAGAAGGGCATTCGTACGTGCGTTTTTCCAATCCGACCAATGCGGTTCTTGAAAAAAGGATGGCCGCGCTTGAGGGCGGCGCCGCCGCGCTGTCAATGGCAAGCGGCATGGCGGCCATATCAAACGTCTTTCTCAATCTTGCGCGGAGCGGCGATGAAATCGTCGCCGTTACAACGCTGTACGGCGGAAGCACAACCTTGCTTTCGTCCATTCTGCCGCAATACGGCGTCACCGGAAGATTCGTTGAAGATGCAAACGACATAAAGGCGTATGAGCGCCTGATCACAAGCAAGACAAAAGCGATCTATGTGGAAAGTTTAGGCAATCCGGGCATGAACATCGTCGACATGGAAGCAATAGCGGAATTGGCGCACCGCCACGGCGTGTTGTTGGTCGTTGACAACACGTTTGCGACCCCGTATTTGTTCCGCCCCTTTGATCACGGCGCGGATATTGTCTGTTATTCCGCCACAAAATACCTCGCCGGACATGGCGCGGTGATCGGCGGACTCGTGGTGGAAAAGGGCGGCTTTGATTACCGCAACGGACGCTTTCCGCATATGGAACAATTTTATGATGACTATAAAGACTCCATAGGCGGCGAGGAACTCCGCAAGACGCTGTTTACAAAACGCCTGCGCATCGTCTATCTGACGGATTTAGGAGCGCACATGAGTCCCATGCAGGCGTTCTTTCTGTTGCAGGGCATAGAAACGCTGTCGCTCCGTATGGAACGCCACACGGAAAACGCGCGCGAAATCGCCGTTTTTTTAGACGAGCATCCGGCGGTCAAACAGGTCGCCTACCCGGGTTTGCCGTCAAGCCCGTACTATGCGCGTGCGTTGCGCTACTTTCCGCGAGGCGCGGGAGCCATACTGTCCATCCGTCTGAAGGGAGGTCGTGAAAAGGCGCTCGCCGTGTTGAAGAAAGTGCGGGTGTTTGATTATATGGTGAATGTGGGAGACGCAAAATCGCTGGTCGTACATCCGGCGTCATCGACCCATTTCGGGCAGTCCGCGGCTCAACAGGAAGCCGCCGGCGTGTATGACGACATGCTGCGCCTGTCGGTTGGCATTGAAGACGCGGGAGATTTGATCAACGATCTGAAGCGGGCGCTTGATTAGCCGCTCCTATAGCAAGGATGCGCGTGCGGATATGAATTCCACGCCTGATTATCCGGCGGATAACGCCGCCGCGCCCCCCTTGTCTTCCACGCTCTAAATCTAAGGCGGCGTCTAATCGTTATGAGCTATACTAGCCCCAAATTAGCCGTCACCCCAACTGCCCGCACGCGCCCGCGACTCCCCGCCCCTTCTTGAAGCGCGCCGTTACGTTCATTCCCTTTTTTTGCAAACCCGCGATGAACCGCTCGACCTCCGCCTTCTCCGGCTCTTGCAGAGGAGCGCCCTCAAGCCGCAACCCCGCAACCGGATTCCAGGGGATGACGTTTACCGCCACATCCAACTCTTGCGCGAATTCCGCCAAGAGATCAACGTGTTTCCGGGAGGTGTTGATGTTCCGCAACAGCGCGACCTCCAACGTGATGCGTTTTGGGTTTTTCCGCTGATAGTAAACCAAGGCTTTCTTGAGGAGCGGCAACGGGTTTGTTTTTGTCACCGGCATGAGTTTTTCGCGCAGCGACTCATCCGCGGTTGTGAGGGATACGGCAAGCCGTATGTCCGGACCGTTGTCCGCCAAGTCGCGTATGCCCGCGGTTACGCCGCTTGTTGACACCGTAATCCTGCGTTTGGAGAAGGGGTCGTCCGCAACGCCAAAGCCGCCGCCAGCGACAAAAGCCAGCGCTTCCCTCAGGGCCGGCAAGTTGAGCAGCGGCTCTCCCATGCCCATGATCACCACGTTGGAAAACGCCGCTATAGAACGCAGGTGTAGAAATTGCTCGATAATCTCACCGGCGCTTACATTGCGTCTGAAGCCGATGCCGCCCGTTTTACAGAACACGCAGCCCATCGCGCACCCGACCTGCGTTGAAATGCAGGCTGTTTTCCGCTTTTTGCCGTCAGACAACAGCACCGATTCTATGGTACAGCCGTCTTCCAGCGCAAGCTGGATTTTCACCGTGCCGTCATCGCCGGAAAGCCGTTGTGAAATAACGCTCGAATACAGGGAAAACCGTTTTTCCAGCGCTTCCCGCACGGCAAAAGAGATGTCTGTCATATCGTTGAAAGACCGGACGCCCCGCGTCAACCATCTGAAAATCTGTTTCGCGCGGAACGCGGGCAACGGTTTTAACATATCCGTCAGCTTTTCAAGAGACAAACCCGCCAGCGCGGTCTTTTTTATATTAAAACAATGCGCAAATTCCGTTTCCAAACTGCCTCAGATACAATAGTTTTTATCACGCAAGCCTCTTTTTCACATCTATTTCCAGCCTTTTCCAAAACTGCCGCTCCGCGCGGTTTAGGAAAGGCTCTTTATTCACAGTGGGGTGTAATACCTCGTCCTTCGGGGCGGGGAGGTCCATTTACGCATAAAAATCGCATATCCCCACTTGCTTGTCTGATAGGCATAGGTTGCGCGCTTCATGCATGTAGTATACCATACGGCGCCCGATGGGTAAAGTGGGGGCGGAAAATGCGCCGCAACCGGCGCCGGTTGCGGTATACACGCTGCGTTCCACCCTGAAAGACAGGGCGGCTGTTTTGCGCGGAGGCGTTACATCAGTTTAAGATGAGCCTCCCCGCAACAAGGGCTAAACTTGACCCACAGATTTTTCCCATTTGCGCTATACTCTCTGAAAGCCAAGAGCGATCGGGAGGGGAATATGGCGGAGGAGAAAAGTTTCGATATGGAAAAAGAATGTGCGGGAGTGGATTTTCATTCAATCCGTCTTGAACAACGGTTCATCAGAACCATGGAAGCCCTGATACGGCAGCCGGATACATCCATCTGGGAAGCGAGCGAAAACCGGGCCGAAGCCAAAGCGATTTGCCGGATGCCGGGGAATGAGAGTTTTGACCGGGAGGAGATCGCCCGGGCCCGCCGGGAAGCTGCGATACGGCGAATGGCCGGATATGGCGGCGCCATCCTTGCGGCGCGGGATACGGCTTCGGTCAATGACAACACCCGTCTGAAAACGGAGGAGATAGGGCATGTCAGCGGCAAGACGCGGGGGGTCAACGTCCATAGCTGTCTGGCGGCGGGCGCCGGCGGGCTGGTTTTTGGGGTGTTAGACCAGCCGCGTTACAACCGGAAAGAGGCTGAGGCTGGATCGGCAAGCCGCGAAAGCGAGAAGGTGCGGACGATAGAAGAGAAAGAAAGTTTCAGACGGCTTGAGACACTGGACAGGAGCGCGGCGGATATTCCGGCGGGTGTGAAAGTGATGGCGGTCTGTGACCGGGAAGGGGATATGTATGAATTGTTTGCCAAAACCACGCCGCTTATTCTGATGCATTCAATTATCGCGGTAATGATATTGAACACGGCCTATGCGGCGCGGCTTACGCCGGAGCCGCCATGTTCCCTGCTTGTGGGAGAAGACGAGTGGAAACTACGCAATAAATATATCGAAGGATATTGCATGGAAATATATACAAGGGCGAACCCGGATTTTTCTCTTTGTGGATTAAATTGTGCATTATGTCCAAATATTCATATTCATACAAATGGAAAATTTAAATGTCCCGGATGCGGCGGAGAAAATTTTTTTGAAAAGCGCCCTTCTTGCGCCATTATTACTTGCGGCAAAAAGCATAAGAATATAGAATTTTGTTTTAATTGTGATGGATATCCCTGTAAAAGATATTTAGAACCAAATGAAAAAGATTCATTTATTACATATAAGAACAGAGAAGAAAATATAAAATCAGCATCAGAAGATTTAAATAAACACTTAGATGAGCTGCAAAGGAAAAAATTAGTAACCGTTCACAGCTATTGGACTGGATTTAGGAGATTGGGGGATGGTCTCATGCCAAAATATGCGGATAAACATTCTTTCAGATAATTCATTACCGATATATTTTGTAAAC
>JAIRLZ010000033.1 GCA_031259035.1 Treponema sp.
TTTTGTGGCCGCCTCGAAATGCTTAGACTTTTCCGAAATCGGAATCCCTGCGAGGAACTAAGCAATGACGGTTGCCTGCCGGCGGGCGCGGGGTCAGCGGCGCGCCAGCAGCGCGTCTACCGCGCCATCAAGCTCCTTTTTTGTATAGGAGCCGACCTGTACCGAGCGAATCACCCCATCCTTGTCTATCATAAAAGTCTGCGGAATCGCGTTTATGTTGTACAGACGCGAAATTTTTCTGTCGGTATCCATCACGAGGTTTAACCGGATATTCCTTTTTGAAAGGAACGAGGAAACCGTCCTGTCCATTTCCGCGCAATTTACCGCAAGAACGGTAAGCTCGTCCGCTTTTGACTCGGTAAGATCGGCGATCAGCGGAAGTTCACGGATGCAGGGGCCGCACCAGGTAGCCCAGAAGTGCAGGGCGACCGGTTTTCCCCTGTAATCGGACAGCTTCCGTAGCCTGCCTAACGGCGCATCGGCGGTGAATACAAAGTCCGGCGCCGGTTTGCCAACGGTAGGTTTATCAGCAAAGACGGGTACGGCCTTGCTCAAAAGAAGCACGGAGCAGAGGACGAGACGTATTGCGTCAAAACGTATTGGTATTTTCATGCTATGTTTCATATTTTCTCCTTAAAAACGAACGGCCCAGCGCCTGACCGGGACACTCGACGGTACATTTGCCGCAGTGGACGCACTCGCGGTCGTTGACCGCCAATGTATCCATTCTGCAATTTTTGACGCATTTTCCGCAATGCGTACAGGCTGTTTCGCGGATTTTAAGACCAAATAAGGCCCACCGGTTGAAAAGGCCGTAAAACGCCCCTAACGGGCAGAGGAAGCGGCAGAACACGCGGAAACAGAAAACGGACAGCGCCATTAGCGCCACGAGGATGCCCAGCTTCCAAAGGAAAAGGCCGCCCGCCGCGCCGCGGAGGGCGGGATCGGCCAGGACGAGGGGTATGCCCGCTTCAAGCGTACCCGCCGGGCAGACGAATTCACAGAAAAAGGGGGCGCCGTAGCCCTGGACCAGGAATACGGCAAGCGGCAAACCGATCACAAGGATCGCGAGGATGACGTACTTTAGCAGGGTGAGCCTCCGCGTAAAGGCGCTTTTTGGCAGTTTGCGGGACGGTATCTTGTACAAAAGCTCCTGTATCAGGCCAAATGGGCAGAGAAAGCCGCACACCGTCCTGCCAAGCGTAACGGCGAACAGCAGCAGTATCCCTGCGGCCAAAAACGGTACGCGGCCTTCCGCGACGGCATTTTGCAGGGCGCCGAGCGGGCACGACGCCACCGCGCCGGGGCAGGAATAGCAGTTGAGGCCCGGGACGCAGCCATTTTTCAACGGACTCTTGGACACGGAACCGGTTTTGAAGTTGACGATGTCCGCGTTGTATAGGAGCAGGGATAGGGTTTGTATCAAGCGCCGTTTAACCAATTCCGATGCACTCCAAGCAGACAAACACGGCCTTTCGCCAAAGGGCGGCGGCGTCCCCGCGCGCTATGCCGGCTGCGATAAAAAGCGCCCCGCAAATAATAAGTGCAACCTGTACCAGGCGGGTCCTCCCCACCAAGGTACGGGCGGCAGGCGCGCCGCGGCGCTTCCGCCGTTTCGAATTTGTTTCCATATATTTAATGTACAACATGGCGAGGGAAAAACGGTAGCCGCCCCGCACTCGGCAGGATGCTTAGGAGCCACGCATTTTATGAGACTTGTTCGACAACCAACAAGGTTGTCGAACAAGTCCAATTGCTTACATAATAACGTTAACTGTATAGTTATGTTGGAGGTAAAATTATGGGACAAATGACAGCGGAACAGGCGGCGGAATGGGGCAAAAGTTTAAGCTTCGAAAAAGTGTGGGCCATGTTTGCGGAAACCGACCGCAAAATGGCGGAGTCGCGGGCGGAGGCTGACCGTAAAATGGCGGAGACCGAACGCAAAATAGCGGAGTCACGGGCGGAGACCGAACGCAGAATGGCGGAATCGCGGGCGGAGGCCGAACGTAAAATGGCGGAGTCGCGGGCGGAGGCCGAACGCGGAAAGACGAAACTCGACCGTGTTATGGAAGAGACGGGCCGCATAGTTGCGGAACTGAGCAAAAATGTCGGGGGGCTTAACCAGTCTTTGGGCGGGCTCATAGAGACTCTGATCGCGGCGCGGCTGTGGGAAAAGTTTCCCGAATACGGCTTTGTCTGTTCATTTCAGCGCGTACGTATCTACGATGAAGCAAAGCGCGCAAGGACGGAGATAGCCATCCTGCTTTCCAATACCGACAAGGCGATGGCGGTGGAGGTGAAGCGCGAACTCAATGATAAAAGAGATGTGGACGATCATTTAAAGCGGATGGAAATTATCCGTGCATACCCGCCGATGATGCTAGTTAACAAACAGTTGTTCGGCGCGGTGGCGGGCGGGGTTGTTAGCCCCAACGTGGCGCGTTACGCCTACGAAACTGGGTTTTATGTGCTTGAATTGACAGGCGAGTCCGTGAGTCTTATCCCGCCGCCGGACGGCTTCAAACCCGGAATGTGGTAAGGAGAAAATGAGCCACGGCGCTTTCACAGTGGGGAAACCGGAATGAACATTGACTTTCGCTCTATACCCGCTTTCATCAGCGGTGGAGTTCGTTGCGCGTTGAGCCCTCATTCTTAATTCGCAATTCGCTTGCCTTTTTTGTTCAGACTTAGTATATTATAATTGTGTCAGTTTAGGAGACTCGCAAGTGTCTGGAGCCTGCTTAACCTGGCTTAACAATTGTTGAAAGGGAAAAGCCCTATGGAAAACAGCAGTTGAAAGGAGGGTGTTTATGTATGGAGGCATTATGATGAAAACAAATCAAGTAAACTATATTTACGACCCCGCAAAATAGTTAAAAAGAGAATTCATGAAGACTAAATTTAAACTGTACTTCTGCCTTGCACTGTTTTTGTGCGCCGCGCCGTATTCAAACGCGCAGACCGGGTTTGGTTTTCTGCTCGGAGTTGACCCCGGAACGTATTGGGAGTTCGCCTCGGACGGCGGCAATAGTTCAAAATCGTACATGCCGGTAGGTGGCGCGCATTTTGGGGCGTCTGCTTTTGGCGAAGCCCTGCCCTGGGACGGCGGAATCGGCATAAACACAATTTTTGAATTTTACGGAATCAGCAACAATTACATTACAAACGATGGAGGCGGCATCCCGCTCGTTGCCGGAAACCACTCAAATTTATTTGACTTTAAGATCGAAATTATTTTCGCTTTTGATATATTCGGAAAAAATTTACAATTTTTTGCGGGAGGCGGACCTCTTTTTGCTTTCGGCGTAACCGACCATTCCCAAACAGAAACACAGGAATACAAATCTAGCATTTTTGATGAAACCCACTCTTATTTTTCGTTTGGCATTGATTTGGATACCGGTTTTAGACTCAATGTCGGTAGGCGCTTATTTATGCTGCTTGGAACCGATCTTTCGTGCTATTTTTTTAACTATCTGGAATACATCGACAAAGAAAGCGGACAAAAAGAACGCCGCGTAAATTCTTTTAACGTCGGGTATGCCATGCTGGGCGTCTCGCCCTACATTTCTATCGGCTTTAACATTTACCCATACGAAAGGTGACTGTCAGCTCATGCACTGGAATACTTTGCGAGAAGGATTGGAGTTTGCGAAGAAAGCGCACGCGCTTTCTTCGCAAACTGCGGAGCTCAACCCGCAGCGTTGAGGCGCTTTTCGTCCAGAGTTAGCCGGGTTATAAATAACGAACCGGTCCTGGG
>JAIRLZ010000039.1 GCA_031259035.1 Treponema sp.
TTCCTCTTGTCAATAAAATTTTTTCAAATTTGTCGTTAATAAGTGATAAGTTCACGCCCTATAGTAACGAAGGAATCGTTCACTCCCTCGGATATAGCAGGAGGATGAACTATACGATGAGCGCAAAGGAGCTGGCCCGGCTGACGGTAATTAAGGGCGCGATAGACGGAGCCTACACGGTAAAGCGGGCGGCCCGGAAACTTGGGATAAGCGCGCAACGGGTAAAACACCTGAAAAAAGCGGTGCGGGAACAGGGTGACGGGGCGGTCGTCTCTGGGAATGCGGGGCGGCATCCGGCTAATGTTATAGACGAAGGGGTCCGAAAAAAGATCATTGCTTTGAAACAAAGCGATGCCTACCGGAAAGCTCTCTTTCACCCACTTTCGGGAACAGCCGGAGGAGCGTGAGCAGATACGGCTCCTGTCTCTGAATAAGCGCTTTTGTTCCCCGCTCATCACTCGTTTCATGTTCTTTCCCGTCACGCTCATTGGACTTGTTCAAGAACCCGGTTGCTTCTTTCACAAGTCTTCCAAAAAACGCGGATTTTTGACAAAATCCGCGTTTTTTGTTGGTTTTTAAAATAGAAACGGCTGCCGTCTGTTCGATTTTCAAGCCGCGGATCAAATCTTCCGCCTGCCGGCGGCTTCCCGCAACCTGGGTTTTCGTATCGCTCCCTCCCAAAGGTTGGGAGAGAGCGGCCAAACCTTGCGGTTAAAGCGCGAAAAGGGTTATTGTAGCGCCTGTCGCAAAGCGTCCACGTTGTTGGTCATAAGTTCCATATACGTTGCGCCCCGGTCAAAATCCCGCTTGGATATGTTATGACAAGCGTGAAGCAGCGCTTTTTTCGCCCCGGTCTCCTCGGCTATGGTGTCCGCCATGCGCTCATTGGAAAGCTCAATATGGAATACCACCGGGATTTTTTCCGCTTTAATCTTGTCGATTAAAAAGGCGACCGTCGCCGCGCTCGGTTCGGTCTCGGTGGAGCAGCCGGGAAACGCGGCGAAATAGGAAAGCCCGTAGGCGTCCGCAAAATAGCGGAAGGGGAAGCGGTCGCCCAAAACAATGGTTGTGCGTTTCGCGTTATTCACCACAGCCTGAAACTTCCCATCCAGTTCGTCAAGTTGCGCGCTATACGCCTCCGCGTTCCGGCGGAAGAACGCCGCATTCGCGCCATTCGCGCCGCCATTCGCGCTGTCCACCGCGCACAAAACATCGGCTATTGCGCGCACAATGCGCTTGGCGTTTTTGGGGGAAGTCCAGACATGCTCGTCATAGGCGGCTTCTTCATGTCCATGTCCGGCAAGGGCTTCCGCAATTTCCTCCGCTGACGCGCCTGAAGCAAAATACATGGGCGACCAATCCGCGCGTCCCACAAGCGCGGCAAAACCCGCGTCGCCGTATTTGAGATGGATATGGGCGGCTCCTTCATGTTCGTGTTCCTCGTGACGCTCTTCCTCATTGCCGTCGCCGTGATCATTGAGCATGATATATGCGGGGAATCCATTGGCCGGCGCGGCTATTTGATAGGTATACCACACAGAAGCGCCATGCTCGCTTTCCACAATTTCATATCCCTGATAGGTGTACGCGGCGGCGCGATTTTCGATAACAAGCGTATTTCCGGCGATGGTCAACGCTTCATAACTGGATGCCCAGCCGGAAAGCAGGCTCGCTTTGACATCCGCCGTTGATTTCCCTTCTTCCTCGGCGCGGCGCGCCATGTATGAATCAAGGGAGCCATCGTTTAAAAAAGGAACGCCTGACGCCCACGAACCCGTAAAATCGCCGAGAGGGCGATCTTTCACGTTTACCGGATCAAATTCGCCATGTTCATGCTCATCATCTTCCATGCCCTCTACGATTTCTTCTTCCACCACATCAACCGCATCCATCATGCGGATAATTTTCATATTCGAGGCGTCCATTGATTCGAAAATCCGGTCAACCCATACATCGGATTCACCGCCAGTATAAATGAAAACATCGCAGTTCTGAATTTTGATGATGTCCCTGGGGGTAGGCTCAAAGGAATGGCTTTCCGCGCCCGGCGGCAGCAGCATGGTGAGGTTCACCCGGTCTTTGGCGATCTGCCGCGCAAAATCATACGCCGGAAAATTGACCGCAACCACATCCAGCTTTCCATTGTCAGCCGCCCCTTCTTTGTCCCCGCCCCCGCTCGCGAATAGGGCGCATATGGACAGAGACAGCAATATTACTATACATAAAAAACGTTTCACGTTGTACCTCCACGTACAAGAGGCTTTCCCAAAACGCGCGGAGCGACAGTTTTGGGAAAGCGCCTTTTGAAATTCGCAGTTTTGTCGAACCTTTGGTTCGTACGCCAAAGCCTGAAAAACCGCAAGAGCCAATGGCTCAAGCCAATGGCTCAAGACTATCCCATCGAACCGAAGGTTCGCGCCGCGCGCTATCGCGCGCGGTCAATTAGTTTTGGGACAGGCTCACAATTTTCACATTTCCTTTTGGAAATAGATTTGAGAAAATGGACTTGTCAAACGAGGCCGGTTTCAAAACGCGCCTTATGGCGTCAGTTTTGAAACCGGCTCAAACAAGCGTGTTGTCGAAATTTGAATTATATCAAGAATTGCATTTTACTTTTAATGAGATTGGCGTTATTACGGCGCGGTACATTCCTATAGGCTTTCTCACCTGTTTTTTAGCGTACACGATGACGCCGGCGGCCAAGACGATGACGCCAACACGCTCTAATCCTTCAAGCAAAAGTTGGGCAAGCTCTATTTTATCGCACATGGAGCAGCTCCCGCCGGCTCCATTGTGGTCATGCTTGTGGTCAAGCTCTGTGAAGATGAAGGATTCCGCAAGAAAAGCGGTGAAAGCCAAATACGCCATCAAGACAATGAGGCTGAGTTTTCTTTGCGGTAAATATGCCATGAACAGGATTATATCACGAGAGAAAAATTCAGGCAAGGGCATAAATGAGATAGACGTGCGAGCAGTTTGTTGCGCTTCGTGCATAAAACCTCCAAAAATCGCCTGAAAATGCGATTTTTTACCTTGCAAACTGCCCAAGAAAACGAAGTTTTCTCGCATCCCCTTTATCGGGGTTTTCATGGCTTTTTTCGTTGAAAAAAGCCATGAAAACCTACAAACGCAACAAACAGCTAGGGCGCATGTTGAAAAGCCTTCATATAGCTGTTTTGCGCTGAAGCGCCGCCGGATTGTAAAGGGCGCGTTGAACGCTGAGAGCGTCCTTGAACTTTTGGGAAAGCGCGGCGGATTCGGCGAGCCGTTGGAGCGGGCTTTTCGGTTCGTCGCAGACTTTGATTTCTTTGGAGCCCGCCCGCGTCTCTCTTTTGAGTTTTTGGGTGGGCGTAAAGAAGTTGAGCGGGGGAAGCGGAGGCCGGCAGGCTGCGGCCAAGAGGCGCTGTTCTTCAAGCCTTTCGAGCCGGTCATAGCCGGCGTATTCCCGGACGGCCGCGCCGTTTTTTTGTTCCACGAAACGGTTGTCGTTTTTCTTGTGGTCCCGGCTTCGGGTGTCCGCCCCGTTATCCGCCGTCACCGTCTTGATATATTTGACTTGTTTGAGCTTGTTCCAAAACGCGAACCTGCGGTTGCGAA
>JAIRLZ010000063.1 GCA_031259035.1 Treponema sp.
ATTCAATTACACGCTTTCTAAATGCTACATTGTATGCCATGCGTTATATTATACTATTTATTCTCGGTATTGTAAAGTAAAACGACTATAATATTCATATGTTCACCCGCTTAATTCCATATATACCGCTTTTGTACACCGTGAATTCTGGCATACCCAACTCCATTGTTCAGTATACACCGAACCTCCGGCCGCCGTCAACGGGAAACGCGGGAGGGCGTGGCACGTGGCGCCAATGGAGAGTACGAAGCAAACCCCGCGCGTCCCGATCCCTTGCGGTTAAATTTGGCGCCGCCGGCGAAGCCGGCCAGCCGATTCTTTCCTTAAACTGATCGAATGTTCTTTAGAAAGATACAGTTGACATTGACAACATAAACGCGGCATGATAAAATTATTTATAAATTGAGGCTTTTCCAAAACGCGCAGAGCGACAGTTTTGGAAAAGCCGTCTTAGATTTAGGGAGAAAAAGCGGGCTTTTAGCCACTTTTTCCAAAGCATTTCCCAAAACCAACCCGAATGTAGTTCGCGTTTTGGGAAACGCTCAATTAATTCATTACCGATGAAAGCGGACAACGCCGCGCCGATGAAGCGCCGCGCGTCACGTAGAAGTCACGCCTGCCGCTTGAATTCGGTGAGAGGAGAGTTTATGAAAACAAGGAAAGCTTTGTTTTTATTGACGGGTTTACTGGCGTTCAGCCTGTTAAACGGATGCACCAAGAAAACAGAGGCGCATGCGCAAGCGGACGTCGCCGCCGCTCCTGTTGAAATCACGGTTGAAATATTCGACCGCGGCACAGACGGCGGCAAGTCCGATCCCACCAACAACGAGTGGACCACATGGATTCAGGAAAAACTTCTAAAAGACGAAAATATCAAAGCGACCTTTATTCCGGTAAACCGCTGGGATGAGGCCGCCGCTATGAACAACCTCATGGCCGCCGGGAATCCTCCTGACGTATGTTACACCTACGCCGGCGATATGATAGCGAACTACCAGCAGTTGGGCGGCTTGTTCGATATGGCGCCCTATGTCGACACGACGCTCAAGGATTTGAAGGCGTTCCTTGGTCCTGACACGGCGCTTCCCGGCCGCGACTTCATTATGAGAGCCGATGACACGGAAACCGGAAAACTCTTCGCCGTCCAAGCGCAACGCATGAACACCGCGATGCGCAACATTTTCATGCGTAAAGACTGGCTCGACAAACTGGGGCTTCAGCCGCCCACCACTACGCAAGAGTTCTTTGACGCGCTTGTGGCGTTCAAGGAGCAGGATCCGGGCGAAGTCGGCAAAAACAACGTCATCCCCTTCACCATGACATCCGACGTACGCTGGCTCGGCGCGAACATAGCCGAAAGCTTCATTGACCCCAATCTGGACATCAAAACCCGTTGGGTAAATCAGGTGGTTGAGCGAAACCTACTGGTTCCGGGGTATAAGGAAGGCATCCGCTTCCTGAATAAAATGTTCAACGCCGGACTCATTGACAAGGACTTCGCCCTGTACAAGGCTCCTGAAGAGTCGAACAATGTCATTAAAGCCGGTTTTGCGGGCGCTTTCTCTGGCGAATGGGACTTGATATACCGTGACAATTTCGCCATACTTGCGGATCTGCAAAAAAATCTGCCGGGCGCGGACATTATTTCCGTCGACCCGATAACGTCTTCCGACGGGATCACCCACAAGGGCGCCTATGACAAAGCGGGACTCTACATGTTCATACCGGCTTCTTCCAAAAACCCCGAAGCCGCAATGCGTTATCTCAACTGGCTTGCGAAGTTTGAAAACTACAATTTCCTCCAGATCGGTCCTGAGGGCATTGTCCATGATATAGTCGACGGCATTCCCAAGCTGAAAGCGGCGCCTGGTCTGTGGATTCAGAACAGCTCCCAGAACATCGACTACACTATGCCTATAAATGGGCTTGATCTTGGCGATCCGGATTTGACGATTAGAGCCATTGCAAGCGGTTACACGTGGCCTGCGGAGCGCGTTGAAGTGGCTTACAAGACGGCTATGACTAACGCCGCTCCATTCCCCGTAATCAAAACGACATCCCCGCTGGTCGCGGCGGGACCGGTACAGCAGACGCTTATAGATAAATGCTCCGCGCTGCTCATTCAGGCGATCATGGCCAAGCCGGAAGATTTTGATAAAGTTTGGGACACTGGCGTACAGGATTGGCTTGTGTCAGGCGCTCAAGACGTTGTAAATGAGCGCGAAGCCAAATACATCGCCCCGTAACCGCCGCTCCCCGCCCCATAAGCGGCGAGGCGTTATATCCATGTGGGGCGAACATGATAAACAACCGGCCCCCGGCGCGGATGCGAGGCGGCCGGTTGTTGTCGTCTTGTTCTTGAGCTTTTCCCAAAACGCGAACCTGCGGTTGCGAACCTGCGGTTCGGGTTAGTTTTGGAACAGCCTAAAGTAGTTTTCCCAAAAACTGAAGGTTTGGGAAAAGTTCTCTTTTCTGATGCATAAGAGAATCTGTTCCAAAACTGACGCCATAAGGCGCGTTTTGAAACAGATTCAAGAGTTATTTTCGGAGCGTGTATGAAACGATTTCTATTTTTTTCGCTGGCATGTCTTATCACGGCTTCCAGCGTATTCGCCCAGAAAAAAGGCGATGTCATGTATGTCGCGGTGAAAAACCTGACTGTAAAGTCTTCCAAGAGCGGCTTCTTCGCGCCCGTCGCGGGATCCCTGCCCTATGGAACGCCGGTTGCGGTTCAGAGCGTAAGCGGGAGCGCCGTTGAGATTAGCGCGGGAACGCTGTCCGGTTGGGTGGACGGCTCTTCATTAACGAGCAAACGCATCACCGAATCCGTCACATCGACTTCCGCCTCCGCCAAAGAGATTGCGCTTGCGGGAAAAGGGTTTAATGAGGAAATTGAAGACGTTTATAGGACGGAGAACGCGAATCTTGAACAGGCGTACGCCGCTATTGGCGCTGTTGAAAGTATTGCTGTAGATAACGATGCGTTAAAACAGTTTATTGTCGATGGAAGTCTCGCCGGAGCCGGGGAGAATTAAATGAAAAAAATCACGGGAGCGATCTGTGTTGTACTATTAATCATATCATGCGAGACGTCCGGCGTGGGAGCAGGCGTCTCCAGCAAATCGAATTTTATTAGCGCTCAGGCCGCCGACGCGCTTGGACGCATGAATGACGCGATGGCTGACGCGGAAAAAGACATCACGCCTTCTGAAGAATATTATATTGGACGCGCGGTGGGCGCAAACATCCTTTCAAACTACTCGTTGTATACGGAAGATCCCGCATTAACCGCGTATGTCAACAAAATACTGAACGTTTTGGCCATCAACTCCCCGCGTCCCGTCATTTACAACGGGTACCATGCGGCTATTCTCGATACGGACGAGATCAACGGCTTCTCAACATCGGGCGGACATATTTTCATAACCCGCGGGCTGTTGGACGCGGCGGATTCCGAGGACGCGATTGCCGCCACGCTTGCGCATGAGCTCGCCCATATTCTGCTCCGGCACAGCATCACATCCATAAAGAACAGCCGATTCGTCGGGTCGCTCCAGCAAGTCGCCGGAATAGCGGACGAGGCGGCGGGACTTGACGAGCGCGTCCGAATCTTTGACGAATCAATTCGGGAAGCGGTCAACAACACGCTTGACAAGGGATATTCCAGAGAGCAAGAATACGAAGCGGACGCCGCGGCCATTTCCCTTCTTGCCGCCGCGGGATACACGCCGTCCAGTATTGTAGCGGCGCTTGAAAGCGTTAAAGCGTATAACGCCGCGCATAGCGGAGGCAAGGCGTTTCCTTCCATGAGAAGCGCCTTGCAATCGACCCATCCGAGCCCCGACGACCGTTTGCGGGAAGTCAGGAAAAAACTCGCCGCCTACCACAACCTCGCCGATAATTCCACGATACGGAAACCTCGGTTTGCCGCGGCGCTGGGGAAATAATAGCGTTGTTCAGAAACTTCAGTCTTCAATTTCTGAACGACAACCGCTAAAAAACGCCTTGTGAGACAACCAACCGGGTTGTCTCACAAGTCCAATAGAATTGGGAAGCCGCTCGTACAATGCGAAGAAAGAGAACTCTATGAAAAAAAACGCAAAAAAAGCGCTCGCGTTTTCCGTCATCGTGGCGGCGGTTTTTTCCGTTGTTATGGCGCTTCAGCTTCTGGGAGCGTTCAGTTACCTTGAATGTAAGCTCTACGATGTACGGGTGAACCTTTTTGCGGCCACAGCGAAACCCTCTGATGAGATAATCGTCATTCTCCTTGATCAAGACAGCTTGGATTGGGGGCGCGCCGAGAGAGGCTGGGGGTTTCCATGGCCCCGCTCCGCGTGGGCTGAATTTATTGATTACATGAACGTTGCGGGCGCGAAATCCGTTGTTTTAGATATGTTTTTCACCGAGCCTTCCGTGTATGGCGAAGAGGATGATGAAGAATTTGCCCGCGCCTCGAAAGATTTCGGCAGGGTTGTACAGATTGTTCACTTCAGCGCTCAGACGGGAAGCGCCCATACATGGCCATCTTCATTACAGACGCCGCTTTTCGAACCTTCCGGTTTCGGCGATTTCCTTGAGAAGTTCGAGATAAGGGATGAAGGGGTCCCCGCGTCCGCGCAATTTCCCATTCCCATCATTCTCGCGGCCGTTGGCGCGCTAGGGTCGGATGTCGGCGCCTTCGATCCGGACGGAACCATCAGGCGGCTTAGCCTTTTCACCCTTTTCGATGGAAAGGCGGCGCCGGGACAAGCCGCCGCGTCTCTTATGATGGGTGGAAGCGGCGCCGCCATACGGTATGACGCGAAAAAAAAGGCGATTGAATGGGAAGGACGCCGCATACCGGTTGACGGGAACGGCAAGAGCCTGCTCCGTTTCCGGGGCGCGAACTTCCAGCGGTACATTCCCTATCCGATGTCGGTCATGCTCCAAAGCGCGGAAGATTGCCGGAACGGAAAAACGCCGGAATATCCTCCTGAAGATTTCAAAGACAAGTACGTGTTTTGCGGTTACTATGCGCCCGGACTTTTTGATATTGTTACGACTCCGGCAAGCTCAGTGTACCCCGGTATGGGCGTTCACATCACCATGCTGGACAATATGTTGCAGGGAGACTTCACCCAGGAGACGCCGCCGGCTCTGGATATGGCGCTGCTGTTCCTCGCCATTGCCATTGTCGCGGCTCTTACGGTGTTCCCTTCAAAACATCAACTGCAACTGTCGCTTGGCTCCATGCTTCTGTTCCTGGCGGCGGCCATAGGCGGATGTTTTTTCGCTTACCTGATCGGCTGGTGGCTCCATGTTGTTGTGTTGCTGGCGGGCGTCGCCGCGTCGTACCTCATTTCAACGCTGTACAACTACGCGACTGAAGGGAAACAAAAGCAGTACATCAAGAAGGCGTTCAGCCAGTATATAAGTCCGGCGTTCATCGATCAGCTCATCGCCAACCCCGAACAGTTGAAGCTCGGCGGAGAACGCAAGGAAATCAGCATTTTCTTCTCGGATATTCAGGGTTTCAGCGCCATTTCAGAACGTTTGCAGGATCCGGCTGTTTTGACCGAGCTTTTGAACGATTACCTTACTTTTATGACCAACATCATTCTGGATTCAGGCGGCACGATTGACAAATACGAAGGAGACGCGATTATCGCCTTCTGGAACGCCCCGCTTGACTTGCCCGATCACGCGGCGCGCGCCCTTGCCGCGGCGCTGGAATGTCAGGCGTGTCTTTCCGGGCGGCAGGAGTACTACGAAGAGAAATACGGCGCGCACCTGATTACCCGTATAGGGCTTAATACGGGGCTTGCGGTCGTGGGCAACATGGGATCGGAAATACACTACAACTATACCATGCTTGGCGACGCGGTGAATCTGGCCGCTCGTCTTGAAGGGCTTAACAAGCAGTTCGGCGCCTTCCTCATGTGCACGCAACACATGTTCGATTCGGCTAACGCCGCGCTTTCCAACAGAACTGTCATTGCGAAACCTGCGGACAAACGTGACGCGCCCAAAAAAGCCGGCGCGTATGGATTCGCCCTGCCCGACGCTTTTTATGGAAGAAGGCTCGCGTCCGTCGCGGTTGTGGGCAAGAAAGAACCCGTGGTTGTATATGAACCGCTTCAAAAGGACGTTTTTGAAGCGAAAAAACTGCTCTTTGAGCAATTTGATGCGGCGCGGGACTTGTTCTATGCGGGTAAATTCGCCGAAGCCCTACCCTTGTTTGAAGCCATCATCAAAGAAGACAGGCCCGCGTATTTCTACGCTGAGCAGTGCAAGTACTACATTGGACACGCAAGCGAATGGAAGGGGTATTGGCAAGCGATGTCAAAATAAATGAGACTGTTCCAAAACGCGAACTGCGTTTGCGAACACGAGTTCAGCGAACCTGCGGTTCGGGTTAGTTTTGGAACAGTCTCTTTGAAAAAATCGCCAATTCTTTATGAGTTCGGCATTTGTGGCCTATCCAATGTTCTCTAGGGGGTAAGAAGCTGTTCCAAAACTGACGCCATAAGGCGCGTTTTGGAATAGCCTCAAATGAATATGATTTCTTTCGATACTATCAAAGTCATCAAAGCTGATATTGCGGGGCTGTCGGTTTTCGCTTCCATCCGGCAAGAGCCTCTCATGCGGGCGTTCCTCGCCTTGCTTGACGCTTCGGAAGCCGGCGCCCAAGCCATTATTGGCGCATGGGGCGGTTTTATGGCGGCTTTTCTCGCCCGCCAAGACTTCGCCCGGCAAGGTTCTGGAGCAGATTCCTCAACATGGCGTTCGGCTGTGGCGTCTCTTGTCATCCACGCGGATAATGAATTCACCCGTACCGCTGAGGGGAAAAACACGGAACTATCTCCGCTCTTGAAAACGCTCGCAAACATAGACCTTGAGCGGCTTTTTCGCATCGCCTCCTTTGATGTGAGCGGCTTTGGCTTCACTACGGCGGATGCGGCGCGGAAAGCCGGCTTGGAGGCCGCGGCGGCCCATATTGAGGCGTACGCCCGCGCCTTGTGGGAAGCGGAAACGTTGGCGAAGAAATCGCTGGCGGAAAAGATCGCATGGAGCGGAGAGCGGCTTTCCGCGCATATACGGGCAAAAGGAGCGGGGATTCTGGGGCAATACGCGGCGTTTCGCTGGAACGGCACCGCCGATAGCGCCTCCGGCGTGTCGGGCGGTCGCGTCCTTCATGTGCAGCCGGTGCGCAACCCTGATCCGGTAAAACTTTCGGACCTTTTCGGGTATGAAGACCAGCGGAATGTGGTCATCGCAAATACCATGCGCTTTCTGGAAGGGAAAGCCGCAAACAACCTCCTGTTGTACGGAGATAGGGGAACCGGCAAATCGGCGACCGTTAAGGCGGTCTGCAATGAATACGCTGAACGGGGCTTGCGGCTTGTCGAGGTTCATAAAGAAATCATGCAGATTCAAACCATTATGGAAGAACTTTCGATGCGGGGACCGCGTTTTGTCATCTTCATTGACGACCTTTCTTTTGAAACAACGGACGACTCCTTCACCGGTTTGAAAGCCCTCCTTGAAGGCGGCGTTGAGAAAAAACCGGAAAACATCGTTGTGTACGCCACGAGCAACCGGCGGCATTTCGTAAAAGAACATTCCATTCAGAGCGACGCTCCCCGCGCTTTTGACGCGATGCAGGAACAACTCTCCCTAGCCGATCGGTTCGGGCTTACCGTGGTGTTTACCGCGCCGGATCAGGAGGAATTTCTCTCCATTGCCGAGCGAATGGCGGAACGGCGGGGGCTTTTCGATACGGATGGGCGGGATTCCCCCTCGTCTTCCGCGCTTCGGGAAAAATTCCGCGAGAACGCCACGCGGTGGGAACGCTGGTTCAACGGACGCTCGCCCCGTACCGCCGCGCAGTTTGTAGAGTGGGTTTCCAATGGGGATGGCTTTCCGTGGGAATAATGAAGCGCGATTGAACCGGGGAAAACAATGCGTGCAAGGAACGCCGCGCAGGGCGCCGCCGCGTTCATTGCAATAATTCCCGCATAATTTCGGCTAAATCCAGCTGGTTTTTTGGGTTGCTCAAGAAGCGCAGCGCTTCCCTGCTTGCCGCGACGACCGCCTGATCCCGCAAATTCGCCGGCGAGAACGCGCCGGGCGGCGTCGTTATTGTTTCGCTGCGCCTTGTTTCGCCGGTAACCAGGTCGTACAGCGCGAAACGGCACGACGCGGCGATCAAGGGCGGCAGCTTGTATTCGGGTATGCCTTCTTCCAACTGCGTCTCCGCATGGCAAATGACGAGATAGCGGGCGGAAACGGACGCGGCGTTCCGGCTGATGTAGGAGACAAGCCCGTCCTCGTCAATGGCGCCGGAGGTGTATTGGCTTGGAATGGAGAAGCTCGCGGCTTGCAAGCCGAATTGCCGCGCCGCAATGCTTTTGAATTGGCTTATGACGATTTCATTGCCGGCGACAACGCCGCTCTGGGTCTGTATTGTTTCCGATCCAACAATGATGTATTTCGAGGAATCTTTCATGGAGGCGACTGCGGCTTTCAGTCCGGCGAGCGCCGCCGCGTGGCCGCTTCCATCGCGGGGCGCCAGTACAAGCGTGGCGCCTTCGCGCCGGATGGAGAACAGAGCGGTGTTTTGCAGCGCCCGCAGCAATCCGTCGTAGTATTTCGCGGCGCCGTATACGATGCGGGCGTTGCAGGCGAGAGAGCCGGACGGCGCGTCCACAATGATGATGTCCGCGAAGACGACCGCGTTTCTATACACTTTTTTAATGAAACCATCCATCTGTTCCGCTATGCGCGCGTCTTCCACAGCGATAATGACGCAGGCGCTATGCAGCCACGCGGAGTAATCCTGAAACCCGGCTGGCGCGGCGCCCGCCTTGCCCGCTCCAGCCGGAGGCGCCAGCCCTTTTTGGACGAAAAAGCCGTAGGCGCGGAACGCCGCCATTTCGTTGTCAAGGTACGCCAGGGCTTTGTTGTAGTCTTCCCGGCTTATTGACGCCAGTACGCGGGCCACATAGCCGCCGCCCGCGCGCTCAATTTTCCGCGCCGCTTCCCGAACTCCGGTGAGCCGCACGCCCGCGGAAAAAGAGGCGGTTTCCACCGAAAGGGTGTAGGCGTCCTCAACGCCGCTCGCGTACCCTTCGGACTGTACGGTGAGATCGGTTTGCCCTTGAAAATGGGTTCCGATAGAGTAGGCCAGGCTCCGAACCGCGTCCCGCCATGCGTCCGCGAGCGCGGCTTGCTCGGTTGGCGAGGGCTGGGACACGCCGGCGCTGTACACGGTTGAGTCCGTGTCCCGCGGCGGGCGTATGTCCCAGTCCGCCGGTATTTGCGCGAAGAGCGGCGCATAGAGCGGCGCGAAGATCGGCGCGAGGAGCGCAAAGACAAGAAAAAATGAAAAAAGATGTCGTTTCATAGGGTCTCCTTTTAATGTATGACGCGGAGTATTTCCGCTTTTGGGTGCGCGGCGAAATTAACCAACAGCCCCAATCTAAAGCCTGTGGCCGCCAGATAATTGACCACTTGCGCTTTGTGCGTTTCGGCTAATTTTGCCACGGCTTTTATTTCCACAATTATGTTTCCAAAGCACACAAAGTCCGCTCTGTAAGTTTGTTTCAACGCCTTGCCGTCATAGTATACGGGGAGGGCTTTTTGCGCTTCAAAGGGGATGTCCGCTTTCTCCAGTTCAATTTCCAGCGCTTCTTGATATACGGCTTCCAGAAATCCGCTTCCCAGTTTTCTATTCACTTCAAAGATACACGCTTGGATGCGGTAACATTCGTCTTTATACAGGAGTGTTTCAGTGTTCATGGTGATAGTATAGAACACTAACCGCATGAACGGAAGACACGGACAATACGAACAATACGAACAGCAAGACACGAACTGCACGAACAAAGAACACGAACTGCACGAACAAAGAACACTAACTGCACGAACTCGTGGTTTCTAGCGCCGATGGCTAACGACAAGTTCGTGTTTGTTCGTGTCAAACCACGACGCTATCACAAGGAACACACGCAAAAATCACAACCCCGCGCAATCCGTTCGTGCGGTTCGTGTCCCTAAAAAGAACGCGCCGCGCGTACGCTGTACGTTTTATTCTTTTCGGTGCCACCCTGATTGCCGCTGCTGAAATTCTGTATCCCACGCAAGATAGTACCGTCCTGAGAGGAAGACCAGTACCAATCACTCCCTAAATTCTGTATCCCTGACTTCTGTAAATTCATATATATAAAATTCAACTCTTCCTTTGATGGAAGATACCAATCAGAATAACCTCCGCCTCTATAGTTTTTAGCGGCCCGTACCGCCTCTTCCCATGTGTAACTGCCCAGCAACCTGCTCACTTCCCAACATGTATTTCCTTCTATAAGAAACACTATCCCGCCTCCTGGCCCAACATCCCCTATCTTATACCCTTTCCCGCCGGACGTCCCAGACTGCACCACCCGTCCCGCTTCGCTGCCCATCCCGGCTATAAACTTGCTCACCAGCGTATTCACCCCGTTGAACATATCCCGCGAACTCCCGCCCATAAACTCATTCGCGCTGTGCGAAAACTGCCCGCTCGACACGTCCAGTATCTTCACCGTCACCGCATAGTCTCCGCCCATCGCGTCTACCGATCCGGTTACTATGTAGCTGATGTTCTGCAGTTGCAGCTTCACTATGTTCTCCTTGCTCGATATGCCGCTCACCTGTATCCGCTGGTTCTCCAGCAGCGCGTCTATCTCCTCCCGCGAGATGACCTGATACTTCCCGCTTGACACCATCTGGTTTTCCACCAAATTCCGCACCGTCACCGCGTCCACTCGCGTCTTATCCGTACTGACGTTTGTCGTGAACGCCACCACCGCCAATCGGGGCAGCCCCTGGGCGTACGCATTGCACGCCAACCCGCATAAAAGCGCGGCCAACACTAACTTCTTCATAGTTTTCTCCTTAAAAAATCAGAACACGAACAGCACGAACAAAGAACACGAACCGCACGAACTCGTTGTTTCTAGCGCCGATGGCTAACGGCATGTTCATTCCTGTTTGTGTCAAACCACGACGCTATCACAAGGAACACCCGCAAAAACCACAGCCCCGCGCAACCCGTTAGTGCGGTTCGTGTCCTTATTCAACCACTCCATTCACAATCCTGCACACCCTCCACAGGTTGCCCGCCGCATCGCCCGGTACGACAAACGTATGAACCAGTTGATTCTCGTTGTATATCCGCACCGTGGTGCCGGATTTTGACAAGGCGCGGGAAGAAGCCGATCTCCCGTTTGTATAATCATGCGCATACACGTGATACACCCGCGAAGCGTCAAGCTCCATCACGGTGATGGTCTCGGGGCCAAAGCCGTTGCGGTCGTCCCGGTCAAGGGCAGCGGAACCGTCCGCCGCGCCGCGCATGTTCCAAAACGAGATGTGATACCCGCCTTCCTGCTCAAAGTGCAGGTCAAGATCGGACGGATTCTCGCCCCAGTCAAGCGTAATGCGGAAATAGCCGCCGGGCATGACCGGAGACATTGAAAACCGGCTCTCAAACACATTGTTCAGCTTCACTTCAAACTCAATCAGGGTGGAAATGAAGCCCGCTTTGGAAAACGTCAAGGTGTAAAACCCGTCTTCCTGCTCTGGAAAGGCGATGATCCCTTCCCTGTCCGTGGCGAAATTCCCGATGCCCGCCACGGCTACAACGGCGCCTTCAATGGGTTTGCCGTCAAGAGCGTTCGCAAAGCGCAGCGGAATAAGCCCGTCCATCTTGAGTTTCATCATCCGGTTGAGGACGCGGAGGTCTTCCGTCCCTGTCTGCCCGAATGCCGCGCCGATTAATCCCGCGCCCAATATCAGGGCCAACACTAGTTTTTTCATAGTTTTCTCCTTAAAAAATCAGGACACGAACAGCACGAACTCGTGGTTTCTAGCGCCGATGGCTAACAACAAGTTCGTTCCTGTTCGTGTCAAACTACGACGCTATCACAAGGAACACGCGCAAAAACCACAGCCCCGCGCAACCCGTTAGTGCGGTTCGTGTCCCTAAAAAGAACGCGCCGCGCGCACGCTGTAGGTAAGATTCTTGTAGTAGTGGTACTGATAGCCGCTGCTGAAATTCTGAGCCCACGCATAATAAGTATTGCTCTGCGAGGAAGACCAGTACCAATCGTTAGAATTCAAATTCTGATACATCAAATTAAGCTCATCCTTGCTCGGCAAAAACCAGTCCTTATACCCGTCAAAATCAAGACCCGCGCACAACTGCGCAGCCCGTCCGCTCTCCCCCAACTGCCTCAACCGCTCCACTATAAGCTGCGTGTTCCGCTTCCCGCTTCCCACTATTGTTCCAGTTCCAGCTACGTCTCTTCCATACGCCCCCCATTGCGCGGTAAATTCCGTCTCCGCAGGCACCGCTTCCAGATACCGCCACCCGTTGGAGAACACTCCCTTGTCATAAAACACTATCCCGCCGGCAGGTCCAAAATCCCCTATCTTGTACTCCTTCCCGCCCCCTTTTGACGGCTCCACCTGCACCACTCGCCCTTCGGCGCTGCCCATCCCAGCTACGAACTTGCTCACCAGCGTACTCACCCCGTTGAACATTTCCCGCGAACTCCCGCCCATAAACTCATCCGCGCTGTGCGAAAACTGCCCGGTAGGCACGTCCAGCATCTTCACCGTCACCGCATAGTCCCCGCCCATCGCGTTCACAGAACCCGTAACTATGTAGCTGATGTTTTGCAGTTGCAACTTCACTATGTTCTCCTTGCTCGATATGCCGCTCACCTGTATCCGCTGGTTCTCCAGCAGCGCGTCTATCTCCTCCCGCGATATGACCTGATACTTCCCGCTTGACACCATCCGGCTTTCCACCAGATTCCGCACCGTCACCGCGTCCACTCGCGTCTTATCCGTACTGACGTTTGTCGTGAACGCCACCACCGCCAATCGGGGCAGACCCTGGGCGTACGCATTGTACGCCAATCCGCATAAAAGCGCGGCCAATACTAACTTCTTCATACCTTTCTCCTTAAAAAATCAGAACACGAACAGCACGAACAAAGAACACGAACAACACGAACTCCTTGTTTCACGCTCCGATGGCTAACAACAGAACACGAACCACACGAACAACACGAACTTGTTGCTTCACGCTGCAACGGCTAACAACAAGTTCGTTCCTGTTCGTGTCAAACCACGACGCTATTCCAAGGAACACCCGCAAAAACCACAACCCCGCGCAATCCGTTAGTGCGGTTCGTGTCACTGTCCCCGCAACTCCTCAAGCGCGTAATCCCTCGCGGCCTCCATCTCAGCTTGCAACGCGTTCACCGCCGCCTTCGCGTCAGGCGCCCCCCGCAGCCCCGCGCCCGCCGCCGTGTCAGCCGCCCTCGCGCAATCCAGATTCTCGACAACCGAGACAATCTCCCGCCGGGGCAGCCGCGCCAGCAGGTAGGCTTGCCACCACGCCTTGCCGTTGTCGTCCTTGCCGGACTCAATATGCCACTCCAGCGCCTCGTAGCGGGGGACTCTCGTCTTGATCGACATGGTGATCGCGGCTTCAACGCGCCGTTGCGCGTCCTCAATGTCAGACGACATAAACAGCGCGAATTCCGTAACGTCAATCCGCGCCTTTATATCCGACGCTATGTTCGCCGCGACAGCCGCCTGCACATTCTCCCGCGCCCTGGTACGCGCAAGCTGTTCGGACGCCGCCCTGTTTGACACCCCGACCTCGTAGTACCATTGAGAGCCGCCGGACGCGCCCATCCCATACCGGGAAGGCTCGTCGATCCACAAGGGCCGCGCCGCCGCTTGCCCCTGTCCCAACATGCCGGTCAAAAATTGGTCGTTCCGCAAGAACACCGTCCGCTGCGCCTGAATCTCCGCGGTCTTGACCGAAATCGCCCTGACATTCAGCCGGTAGGACGCGCCCAACTGTTCAAGCGACCCCCACACGACAAATTCCGCGCCGGTCTGATGACCCACCGACTGCGCGGTCTCATCGCTCACCGCGCCGGAAAGCTGGTGCGCGACCTCGCCCTTCACAATCCCGCCCTTCACAATCCCGCTCCGGTCGACCATGGTGAAATGCCGGTCGTTCACAAAGATCGCGGACAACTCGCCGGTCACATACTCGGCGAGAGCCGCCGCCTCAGCCGGCGCGCTTATCGTGAGAAGCAACGCCGTGGCGCCCTTTGAAAGCCGCGCCTCAAAATAGGATGCTATGGCGCGCGGCGCCGCGCTCAGACTCTCGGTTTCCTGTGCGTAGCCCGAAACCGCGAGAACCGCCAATACAACGCTAAAAAGCCTCTTCATAAAAACCTCCTGTCTGCGCGGAACGGGATCATAGCCCCGTCCGCGTTTCGTTTACGGAACAATAGCCGAATCTATGTCGCTCCATGGACCTTTGCCGCCGGTCCTCCTTCCCACCTCACCGCAAAGTGGAGCCGCTTCGCTTCGCCATGCAGGGTTTTGATCTCATTCAGCTTGTCCTGCGGCAGCTTCCACCCGGCCGCGTTGGCCGAGGACATGTCAATGAGATTCTCGCTCCATTCGATAAAATCAGCTTCTTTATTCGCAGTGGGGTCTAATACCCCGCCCCTTGGGGCGGGGAGGTTCATTCGGCATATACTTTTTTCCAGAAATACCAACTCATTTTTTTTCCATTGTGGGTTTAATACCCCGCCCCTGGGGGCGTTTTGAACTGGGTGTGCGGGGGATTTGTTCCCCCGCATACGCAAAGATTTCAAGGAGAAATCTTCAATACCCCG
>JAIRLZ010000114.1 GCA_031259035.1 Treponema sp.
ATAGGCTGTTCCAAAACTTCAGTTTTGGAACAGCTTCTTACCCCTGGAGAAAATTGGATAAACCGCAAATGCTAAACCCATAAAGAATTAGCAATTTTCTCCAAAAGCCTGTTCCAAAACTAACCGAGTTTTGGAACAGGCTCTACAGTTCTTTCTATAAAAACAACGACCGCATAAAAAAGGAGCCTATGCACAATGGCACGACATCAATTTCAAACCGAGGTGAGCCGGCTGCTCCACCTCATCATCCACTCTCTCTATTCCAACCGGGAGATATTCCTTCGGGAGCTTGTCTCCAATGACTCGGATGCTCTGGAGAAACTCAAGCGCCTCATCGTGGCGGAGGAGGCTTGCAAATCCATCATTTTTGATCCCCGGATCGATATTTCCTTTCCGGGACGGCCCTTTGGCGGCGTCCCAAATCGGAACTCACCGAAGAGACCCTCTTTTACATCCATACCAAGGCGGAGGGAACCCTGGAATACATCACTCTTTTCTATGTACCCAAGAATGCCCTCTTCGATATGTACCACATGGACTACAAGAGCGGGGTAAAGCTCTACGTCAAGCGGGTCTTTATCACCGACGACGATAAAGAACTGCCGCCTCCTGGCTCCGCTTTGTCCGGGAGGTCATCGACTCCGAGCGCCTCCCCCTCAACGTGAGCCGGGAGATCTTCCAGCAGAACAATATCCTCATCAACATCAAAAACGCCTCGGTGAAAAAGATCCTTTCCGAATTCAAGGCCTTGGCGGACGCCTCGGGCTCCGATAAAGTCAAGGAGGGGAAGGTTCATTACGGGAGCGCCTCCGCTCATTGGAGTCTTTTTTCAGCGTCTTCCGCTTCCCGCGCCCTGTTTATTGACCGGTAAATGTCTGCGGCGCGGACGTACGCCGCCCTCGCCTCGGCTGTTTTTCCGGCTTTCCTGTAGACATCCCCCATCGCCCGCCAATCCGAGGCGAGGCCCCACGTGTTTTCCGCTCTGCGGTCATATTGAATCGCCGCATTGAGCGCTTCAATCGCCGCCGCAAACTGTCCCGACATGGAACGGGCCGAAGCGATAAGGTACCAGTCATATGCCGCTTGTTCCAGATAATTCGCCTTGTCGTGAATGGCCAGCGCTTTCTTGAAATAAGTCTCCGCAGCGGCGTAATCGCTCTTTTCCTTTTCAGCCAAACCAATGACATTCCACCCCAACGCGATGGCGAGCGTATCTTTTTTTATGGACGCGATTTCCTTTGTCACCTGAGCGGCGGCCTCATCAGGCGGCGCTTTTTTCGTCAGCAAGGCGTTTCGCGCCAGGTAAATTCGCGTTTGAGCCGCAAGCTCCATCTCGCCGGAGCTTTCCGCTTCCATGAGCGCGGCGCTCCATGCGGCTTCCGCCTGTTCCATCTCGCCTTGATTGTACAAAACGCCGCCTTCCGCGAGTTTCGTCCGAATCAGAAGACCCGGATCATCTGTGGATACCGCAAGCCGTCTGGCTTCTCCGAGCAGCCCAAGCGCCCGTTCATAGTCGCCCTGATCCACCGCCCTGTTCACCAGATCAAGCTGATTTTCCCCCAACTGGCGGGTGTGAAATATCTCGGCGGGACGCTTGGGCGCGGAAGAACATGCTGCTCCCAAAAGCGGCGCCAGAATAAAAAACAATAGGACAAAAGGCTTTTCCCATACATGCAACGCGGCTTTTTTCCTGTTCATCATCTAAAACTCCACATCCCTCGGATTGGCGCCGCTCGACTGAGTCTCCACTTGAGCGGGGATGCCATTCTTAAAAAGCGGGTTGTTTTCAAGGGAAATCAACAGATCATTGACGCTTTTGAGCGCGTTCCGCACTTCCAACAGTATGCCGGGGAGTTGACCGGGCAGCAATTTAGTCGTGTCATCCAAATTTTTTATCGTGGCGCTTAGGGAATCAAGGGTCTTGACGAGTCCGGTGTAAAGGGGGCCGTCAGTGTCAAGCGCCGAGTACACAAGCCCATCCGGTTCGTTGAGCTTGCCGGTCAGCGCGTTCACATCGGTTAAAATCGGCTGTAGGCTTCTGAGCGTCTCATTCAACTGGACTTGCAAGGAGGCGAGCATGTCATTAACGCCGGCAAGAGCGCTTTCCACGGCGGCGGGCAACGCTCTTACACCGGTAATCGTGGCTTCAACCCCGCCAAACGTACGCCCCAGCGAAGTCTGATCCGTACCTTCAAACGCGGTCTCTACATCAAGAAGGACTATGTTCAGGTTTTTGGCAATCTCTTCAACTTGGGAAAGGATAGTGGTGATGCTGTCGCGTTTCTCCGGCGTCGACGCTAGTTTACGCTGAATATAGGATTGCCCTTCAGGGGAGGACACGGTGGGAATGAAGGAACCTTCCGTGAGAAAATCCTCCCCGAGACCCGGGTAAAAAACAAATGAATTGCCAAGCCCTATAGGGCTTACATTGAGTTCAACCAGGGAACCTTCCGTGACCCGCCCCGAATATTCTCTATGTATGGAAAAAACAACCTCCACCTCATCATCATCGGTTAAGGCAAAAGATTTCACATTGCCTATAGGAAACCCCTTGTAGATTATCGCCATGTTCTCTCCAAGCCCATGCGCGCTTGAGAAATAGGTTTTATAGGTTGGATCCTGCACAAACCAACGCTGTTTGCTTCCTATCAAAATCACCACTACGATCAGTATTGCAATAGCGATAATGACGAAAAAGCCTACAATTTGATCCGCGAAACGAATCCGAAACTTCATGGCGCTATTCCTTTTTCAATATGTTGAGCCATATTTTCATCATGTGCGATTTGTTCCCGGGTGAACAGCCGGTTGAGCCGTCCGTTTACGATCATCACAATATAATCGGCAAGCTGCTTGATGACTTTGAAGTTATGGCTGACAAAGATGATGGTGTCGTTGTTCAACTGCCGCTCCCGCACTAGGTTCATAAGACATTCCGACGAAGAATCGTCAAGGGACTCTGTCCATTCATCAAGAAAAAGAATGGTGGGGCCGCAGAGCATAGCCCGCGCAAACGCGATGAGCTTCTGCTCGCCCATAGAAAGCTGGGCGGGACGCAAATCAAGTCGCTTCTTGTACCCAACCTGCGCCAATATTCCATGTATACGTTCATCTCGCTCCTGCTTATTCATTTTTGGAAAGTGCAGTTTGAGCGGCAATTCCAATATCTGATGCAGGCTCTGATTCGCCCAGAGCGCCGAATCCTGAAACACCATAGCCGCCTGTTTCCTGAAGGAAAGGTTTTGATTCCTGTTCATATTGGAAATATTGCATCCCTGAAAAAAAACATCCCCGCTCGTAGGCGCCAAGACTCCCGCGGCAAGCTTCAAGATCGTGCTTTTCCCGCCGCCCGATGGCCCGGCGAGGGCGGTGGTCTTTCCTTTCTCAAACCGAAAAGAAAAATCATGGATTATATCCTGAGTTTGAGCCTGAAAATAGACATTCTTCATTTCTATTACGGCATCCATAATTCAATTCTTTCCCTTTTATGCGACCACATAGTAAATCGCCGACAGCAGAATATCCACCAGAATGCACCAGCCAAACGAAGAGCCGACCGCGCGCAAGCCCGCCACCGGCACCTCGGTGCTTGCCCGTTCAACCTCAAAACCGTGGTACAAAGCCACAGTTGAAATGATCATGCCAAACGCTATGCTTTTTGCTACGGTCAGGAGTATATCAGGAATCGTTAAAACTTGTAATAGGTTGTTGAAATAGATGGAAGGAGGCATAGCGTTGAAAAACATCGAAACGATAAAAGAGAACACGAGGCCGAACACGGAGAAATAAATGTTCAAAAGGAAAACCGATATGGTTACGCCGAGAAAACGCGGCGCCCCGAGATGTTCTATCGGATCGATGCCGACGGATATGTACGCTTCGATCTCGTGGGAAATCACCATGCCGGCTATTTCTGTAGCGATTGCCGTGCCGGATCGCGCGATGACGATGAACGCGATCAACAGAGGCCCAAGTTCGCGCGTGATCATCGTTATAAGCACGGGATAGATGAGATGTTCTTGCGAGAAACTTGCCAAAAGCGGCATGACGATGACGATAGCCGCGCCCCCTATGCCGACAGCCAGAAACGCCCCTATGCCCAGAGCCTCCACAAAGGTAAAAAGTATCTGCATCACAAGTATCTTGAAAGAAATTTGCCCTTTGAACAAAAAACATCCCGCACCTTTCAAGAGCCTCGCAAAAAAACCGAGTATGTAGAATAGTTTGGAAACAATTGGAATAGCAACCTTTTTAGCCATCACGAATAGTATCCATAAACGCGCCCTCTTCGCATCCGCCGCGTTTTAGCGAGACGCTCTCATTTCCGCTTCGCCTTGTGTCTCAGTTTCCGCCGTTTCTTCCTGTCCGCGCCGCGATCCGCGCCGCGATCCGCGCTGTCCGCCGTCATGGACTGATCGGAATACACTCTGATCGCCTTGCTGTCCGGCAGCCGCGCCGCGACAATCCACCACACGATTCCCGCCGCCATCATCGCCACGCACAACACCTGTCCGGTTGAAAAAGACAGCGCCGGGTGATAGAACGCCTGGGGCAACGACGTTTTCACGATTTCAAAACGGTAGCCAAGATCAATGTCCGGTTCGCGGAAATACTCAAGGATAAACCTGATGAGTCCGTAACCGAACAGGTACAGTCCAATCAGAAACCCCTTGAACGGCTTTTTATTCCGCAACAGCCAGATGATCACCCATAGAACCACGCCTTCAAAAAACGCCTCGTAAAGCTGGGACGGATGGCGGGGCAAGTTCATCAGCGCGTCGGGCGCGGGAATGGGGACGCCGGTTTTTTCCGCGGCTTCCCGCACCCAGTCAAGGCTTGCGGGATAGGCGGTCGCGTCAGGGAAAATCATGCCGAGGGGGCTTGCCGTTATCCTTCCCCAGAGTTCGCCGTTGATGAAGTTGCCGACGCGCCCGAATGTATAGCCCAATGGAATGCTCGCGGCGAACATGTCGCCGATTTCCCGAAAATCGTACTTTTTTACGGCGGAACAGATGATCACGCCCAGAACGCCGCCGATGACGCCGCCGTGGTAGCTCATGCCTTGCAGCCCCGTAAAACGTCCGTTCCTAAAAGGCCAAAAAATGAGCCAGGGCTCGCGGCGGTATATATCGCTTGTCTCATAGACAAGGGTGGCAAATATCCGCGCTCCTATGAGCAGGGCGATGATGCATTTGAAGAAAAGACTATACAACTCGTCGTCATTCATAGGGAAATTCCGCTCTTTGATCTGTGTGCGATAAAGAAAGAAGGCGGTTACGAAAGCCGCTATGTACATAAGGCTGTACCACCGTATGGGAAAGCCTGGAATAATTTGAGGGTGAATCCACGAAGGAAATGGTATTGATAATATCATGCTTTGTATCCTTGAAAAATCGCCTTGGAAAGTTTCATTTTAAGAAAATTGTTCTCCTTGCGGAGCTTGTTTATTTCAAGCTGCTGGGTTTTTACGGTTTCCACCAAGTCTCCATGTGACAAAGCGCCCGAATGGAGGAGGTCTTCCACATATTCCATCTTGTTTTCAAAATCAACCTCCGCTTCCAAGCCCGCTTCCTGAAAACTCTCATCGATCTCCTTGTCCGTCATAGAGAAGCGATCTTCTTCAGAATAGAGTATCTTGTCCGCTATGCGGTAAATCGCCTGGGAGAGAATGGAATTGGGTTTGTAAAGCGTTATGGGAAGCCGCGCCGCAAGGCTCGTGTCCTGCAAAGAATCGCGGTATATGACGCCGAGATGCTCGATCTTCATGTCAAGGTACTCTTCGCAGGAACGCCGTATCTTCATGCCTACGTCCACGTCTTTAGGGTTTTCTATCATGTTGGTGATAAGACGGGGGTGGAGCCGGTTGAGGTGATTCATAAAATTCTCGTATGGGATGGGATCGATCTTCTTGATTTCCGGCAACAGCCTGGGAATATACAAACGGTGCGGCCCGCCGCTTTCCTCACGGTGTTTTTGTTCAAGGAAATCGCGCGCCTTGGTGCCTTTCGAAAAGATAGTGTACATCATTCTGAACAGCGTGTTCTTGAGAAACACATATGCGTTGAGTACGGCCGTCACTGCGGGAGACGTCACCACAATGCCCTGCCCGGAAAGCAGGAAAAAATCAAGTATGGATTGATGGGTGCCGGCGCCCAAATCTATAATAAGAATATCCGTATCGTTCTGTAGAGAAAGCAATTTTTTGATTAACAGGTTGCGTTGGGCAGGCTTCAAGTTTGCAAGACCGGGGATTTCGGTGTCGCCCGGAATGAAACGCAACCCCGGCACATCGGTGTCGGTGATCACCTTTGAGAAGTCCGATTTGGGATCGTTCAGAAAGGTGCCAATGCCCGCTTTGGGCGCCTGCTTTCCGATAACCAGATGCAGATTCGACGCCCCTATGTCAAGATCGGACAGCACAACCCGCTTCCCCGACTGGGCTAACGCCACGCCCAAATTCGCGGCGATCAGGGACTTGCCCACGCCGCCCTTGCCGCTTGCAACAGGAATTATTCTCATGTTTCATCTCCGGTTTCATTTTTTTCATCTTTGTCATCAACTGAGGACGACATACCATCGTTTTTCTCTCTCTTTTTTACGGCGCTCCTAATCAATACAAAACTTATTATACAGATAAAATCGCCCAAGGTCAAAAAAAAGATAAAAAAAAGGGAACGTACGCCGCTCTCTTGCGGATAGAACGCCGCGCCCGCTATGAGACGGAGGGTCAACGCCAGAGTCGCGCACTTTCCCGCTATATAGAGCGGAATATAGGGTTTGTAAGCGGCAAGATCAAGAAACAAAAAAAGCGTCATAAGCGGAAACAATGCGTTCGGCGCAATCCATACCAGCATTTGAAGGTTGTCAGACTGACCAAGATCGTTTATAAAAGAAAATATCCGCATATCCTTCAGCGTGTCAAGAAAGCGAAACAACTCATAGAAAAAAAGCGCGAGGCGAAGCGGTTTGTAAGCGTTCATACTAAAACTTTACGGTCTATCGGGATTATGGTCAAGAGGCTGCGCCGGCGCGTTTACTATAATCTGACGACTGGCATCCGAATATCCGCTCACAAGGCGTTTAAACTCTTTTTCTTCCAGAGATTCCTGTTCAAGCAGCTTCGATGCGATGATGTCAAGCAAAAGCCGCTTTTCTTCCAAAAGGCGCCTGACATAGGCGTACCGCTCTTCCATTATGCGGGCGACTTCCTCGTCAATGTACTGCTGGGTCGACTCGGAGTACTCCCGCTGAAACAGCGGCTCTTCGCGGGATTCACCGAGCATACCCGTTCCCCGCGTGGTAAGCGCCACATTCCTGAAGCGGTCGCTCATGCCATAATCGGTGATCATCTTGCGGGCGATGTCTGTGGCTTTGGTGATGTCGCTCGCCGCGCCGGTGGAGAATTCGCCTGAAATCATCTCCTCGGCGATGCGTCCGCCTAAAAGGGTGTCTATTTTTCCGATAAGGTGGGACTTGGTAACCGTGTAGCGGTCTTCAACCGGCATCTGCAAGGTGTAGCCCAACGCGAAGCCACGGGGAATAATAGATATTTTCTGCACCGGATCCGCTCCCGGTGTAAAAGCCGCGACCAGCGCATGCCCTGTTTCATGGTACGCGGTGAGTTTCCGCTCCTCCGGCTTCAACACCCGCGTCTTCTTCTGCAATCCGGCGATGGTTTTTTCGATGGCTTCCTCAAAATCCTTCTGGCTCACATACACACGCATGTTGCGCACCGCGAGCAGCGCGGCCTCGTTCACGATATTCGCCAAATCCGCGCCAGCAAACCCGGACGTGATGCGGGCGATGGCGTCCAAGTCAACGAGGGAGTCGAGTTTTACGTTCTTTGCGTGTATCTTCAGTATCGCTTCCCGCCCTTTAAGATCGGGCTTGTCGACAAGCACCTGCCGGTCAAAGCGTCCCGGGCGCAGAAGCGCGGGATCCAGGACATCGGGTCTGTTGGTGGCCGCGAGGATGATAAGCCCTCCGGCGGTGTCAAAACCATCCATCTCGACGAGGAGCTGGTTCAAGGTCTGCTCCCGCTCGTCATTGCCGCCCGCCATGCTGTTGATGCGGCTTTTGCCTATGGCGTCAAGCTCGTCGATAAATACGATGCACGGCGCCTTGGTTCTCGCCTGATTGAACAGATCGCGCACCCGCGCCGCGCCCACACCCACGAACATTTCCACAAAATCCGCGCCGCTCATGCGGAAAAACGACACGCCCGCTTCTCCGGCGACCGCGCGGGCGAGCAGGGTTTTTCCGGTGCCGGGGGGGCCGACCAGAAGCACGCCCTTGGGTATCTTGCCGCCTATATCCACATATTTTTTGGGATTCTTGAGGAAATCAACCACTTCGACAAGCTCGTCCTTCGCCTCGTCAACGCCCGCGACATCGGCGAAACGGGTGGCGATATCGCCTTCCGCCACGATAAGCGCCTTGCTCTGTCCCGCGGCAAGTATTCCGCCGCCCAAATTTCCCATGCGTTTCAAAAGGAAACGCCACACTATGATGAAAAAGATGATGGGCAAGCCCCACGTGAAGAGGATGTTCAACAAGGCGCTCCCTTCACGGGAAGTCGCGTAGTATTTTACCGCATGTTCATCCATCATTTTGATGATTTCCGGATCGTTAATAGGCACGGTTTTGTACGCCGTTTCGGGAACTGCGGGAAGCGGCGTTACGGCGGCTGGATTTTTGAAAAACTGACCTGGCGCGCCTAGCGCGGCTTTCGGTTTTTCCGGCGAGGAAAAGCCGGTGAACCACGAATCGCTCAATTCAACCCGTTTGATCTCCCCGGAAACGATCTTTTCCTTAAATTCAGAAAAATCAATGACCGGCGCGGCTTTTCCCGCAGTCACGCGGTTAAAAAAACTGATGCCAACAACGAGTACAAGAATGTATAGCAAGGAAAATTTCCAAAATTTAGACGGCGGTTTTATTCCCATGGTACGTCTAATATACGCATTTTTTGTATGAACGTCTAGAAGGTTGCGGAAATTCTTGCAAAAATGATCCGCCTCGCGGCGGCATACGAAATTTTCGTTTGCCATTCGCATTTTTTTCAAAAAACGCTTGACACACGTCGGCGATACCATATAGGCTGTTCCAAAACTAACCCGAACCGCAGGTTCGCTGAACTCGAGTTCGCACATGTAGTTCGCGTTTTGGAACAGGCTCCATACATAATCGTTTTCGCAAGCGTTAAAAACCTTCAAAGCGCTGGCGTTGCCTGGCGAAGTCCGCTCGTTTTCTCTCTCCATACCAAGCGCGGCGTTGCCGCCGGATGTCTTGGAAATCCCTTTGAAATCGAAATCATGCGCCGCAAACCGGCGTTCTATAAAAATGACGGCTGATTATGGGCGCAAGCGGACTTTGTGGGCGCAAAGCGTTTGGAGAACCGTAGGATACGGGAGCATCTCTCGCTTTAACACAGAAAACTTGCCCGTACGGGCGGTTTATATAGTAAAAAAGAGACGCCAAAGCCGGAGGCTTCCGGCAAGAATGACACAGGCTTTGGGCTGCGCTAAACGCATTGCCAGTGTACGCCGTTTCAGGCGGAATTGCAATACGTTTGGGCCTCTTTTATTTTAGGAGGACAGTTGTGAAAAAGAAACTGTTTTTTGCGGGAATGGCGGCGCTTCTGCTGCCATTTTGAAGGCGGGCGGCCGTCTTTGACCGACCGTATGCTGGGCATAACGAAAAGATTTTGGTTTCAGTTGCGGCTATTTCAAAACTAGTCCGAACCTTTGGTTCGCGGAACCCAGATCGTGTTTTGAAACTGGCTCCGCTGCAAATCATAACCATGCATGCATTGCCGTTATTCTCTTGCAAAACCCTTAAAAAAAAAGTATATTATAAAGAGCCATTCCCAAAACCCGGTTGGTTTTGGGAAAGCCTCTAAGAAGGACTCTTTCATAACGCCGGATTTTGAAACGACGTTCTTGGCGAGGTCCCCCAGATGATACGCAAAAATGCCGTTTATAACGCAAAGCTCCATACAGGAAGTCATCGACAAGATGGACGCCGTGGCGGTTATTGGCGATTATGTGCGCCTTGAAAACCGAAGCGGACGGTTCATGGGTCTCTGCCCCTTTCACAACGAAAAAACGCCGTCCTTTTCGGTGAATCCCGATCTCAAGCTGTACCACTGTTTCGGGTGCGGCAAGGGCGGCACCGCGCTGAATTTCATCATGGAGATGGATAAGCTCACCTTTCCGGAAGCGGTGGAAACCCTTGCCAAACGGTTCGGCGTGGCGCTCCAGTACGAGGCGGGCGGCAATGTTGAAACCGATAAAAACGCGGCTAAAACCGAAGCGCTTTTCGATCTGTATTCCCGTGTCGCGGGCAGTTTTCACTATTTGCTTGCCAAAACGCCTCCCGGAAAACCCGCCTTGACCTACACGCTGTCTCGCGGCTTTTCGTATGAAATGGTGGAAAAATTCAAACTGGGCTACGCGCCCGCTGACAGGGAGTGGCTGTTCAAGTTTCTCTCCAAGAAGGGGTATTCTGAAGAATTTCTGGCGGAATCCGCTCTCTTTGCGCGGAAACACCCTCGGATGAGCTTTTTCGCCGACAGGCTCATCTTTCCCATAAACGACCGGCAGGGGCGGACGATAGCTTTTGGCGGCAGGCTTCTTTCTGGAGACGGGCCGAAGTACCTCAACACGCCAGAAACCGTTCTCTATAAGAAGGGACAGACCCTCTTCGCCGTGGACGCGGCCCTTCCCGAAATAAAGAAGACAAAGGAAGTCTATGTAGCGGAAGGCTATATGGACGTAATGGCGCTCCACCAAGCGGGCGTGACCAACGCGGTGGCGCCCCTCGGCACGGCGTTCACCGACGAGCAGGCGCGTCTCCTCCGCCGGTTCGCGGAGCGCGTCAATCTTATCTTTGATTCGGACGACGCGGGACAGACCGCCGCCGTAAAGGCGATTCTCACCTGTAGGCGGAACGGGCTTGTCGCCCACGTTGTGACGCCGGGCAAAGCGGCGCAGGCAGGACGCCAAAATGAATCCGAGGGCGCGGACGCCGCCGCCTTGAAAAAAGTTATTAACATAAAAGATCCTGCCGATATTTTGAAAGAATTCGGAAAAGAAGTGTTGAAAAATTGTGTGAAAAGTGTTATACTTGATATGGACTATCTTATTGTCCGCAGCAAGGAACTCTACAATACAAATGTCTCTGAAGGAAAATTTAAAGCGGCGGCTTTTGTTTTTCCATATCTGGAAACGCTGGATTCGGATGTTGTCCGGGACGCCGCGCTGGGACAGCTTGCCGACGCTCTGCGCACGGATCGTGAAGCGGTGAGGAACGATTATAATAACAGGCGGACAAACGCGTTTTCGCGCCGTTCCGCAACGGGAACTCCCCAGGATCAACGTCCTCACAATGTCCCCCTACGAATGAATGAGGAGCTTTTTTTACTCGCGGTGGTGGCGGTAAACGATAGTTTCTATTCCCAATTCCGGGCGCGGCTCTCAATAGAGGAGATCGAAGACCCCGCCGCAAAGGATATTTTTATCGCATTGGAAGAATGTTTTGTTCACGATGAAACAGGATTAGACGCCCTTTTGCCGCGTATAAGTTCAGAGAACGCGCGGAAATTTATTGTTGAACGAGGCGTTACGACCGAATTTTCATCGAATCCGGAACAACTCATCTCCGATGGCATAAAAAGGATTAAACAGAAACGGATTGAACGCAGATCGGCTAAAATTGTAACGGAACTTCGTCTTATTGAAGGCAATCAGAACAAAGATGAAAACACGTACCGTTCAGCGGCGCTTGATGACGAATTGCTCCTTGAGAAAATGCATATTGACGCCGAATTGCGCAAGCTAAAGGAAAATAAAGAATGACGGAAACAAGAGAAGATGTAGCGCTTGATCCCGCAATCATTAAGTTGATTGAATACGCAAAAGAAAAGATGGTTCTCTCATATGAGGAGCTTTCTGATTATTTGCCTGAGCATATCACTAACACCGATAAGATCGAAGCGGTGTGGGCGCTTCTTCAAAAGAACAACGTACAGCTTGTCATTGAAGAAGACGTCTTGACCGACGATGAGATAGGAGAAGAATTAGAAAAAGTCCAGAATCCCGAAAAGAAGCGCATGGTAACGACCGGCAAAGAGACTTCCGTTGATGATCCGGTGAAGCTGTATTTGCGGGAGATCGGAAGGGAAAACCTTTTAACCGCGGAGCAGGAAATTGAGCTTTCCAAGCAGATGGAAGATGGGAAAAATATCATCCAAAGCGTGGTCAAGAGATCCGGTCTCATCATCAGCGAATTCTACCAGATCGGTGAAAAGGCTTTTACACGGAAAGATTTTAAGGAGATGAATCTTTCCAAGAAAGAGATGACCGAACATCAAAGCGAACACCGCAGGCTCAATCAGTTTTACAAAGAAACGCTTAAAGCCATTTTCCCTGATATAAAAGCCTATATAGAGATGAAGCGGCGCGTCATAAGCCGGGGCGGCAACCTTTTTGAAGACAAAGACCTTGCCACGCTCCGCGCTAAAATCATGTTGGTTATTGAGAGAGCGGAGATTCATCCTGAAGAAATTTTGAGTTTTTCCGAGAAATTCATCCTTGCCTCTAAAAAGATTAAACGATACAAGAAAGAGCAGGAGCGGCTTGAAAAATATCTGCATGTCGGTTCTATGCGGGAATTGCGCAACTTGGGCAGGGGTCTCGCGGTGCGGGAGCAACGAGAGCGTATTGAAGAGAGTCTTGGGTTTTCAGCGGACGAGATCAAGGAGAATATACGCCAGATTCAGCTTACGGAAAAGAAACTGCTCCAGATGAAGGCCGAGTTTGAGGAAGCCATTGAGAACATCAACGCTATGGCAAAGGAAATCAACCGCGGGCGCATTATGTTGAAAAAAGCCAAGGACAAGCTCATCAAGGCGAACTTGCGGCTTGTGGTGTCCATCGCCAAAAAGTACACGAATCGCGGGCTGCAATTTTTTGATCTGGTGCAGGAAGGCAACATTGGGCTTATCAAGGCGGTTGAAAAGTTTGAATATCAGAAGGGCTTCAAGTTTTCCACCTATGCGACGTGGTGGATACGTCAGGCGATAACCCGATCCATTTCAGATCAGGCGCGTACAATTCGCGTGCCGGTTCACATGATTGAGCAGATCAACAAGGTGGTGCGCGAGTCCCGGCAGCTTATGCAGACGCTGGGCAGAGAGCCGTCTGATGACGAGATCGCTGAAAAACTCGGATGGACGAGCCAGAAGGTGAAAAGCGTGAAAAACGTGGCCCGTGAGCCGATTTCCCTTGAAACGCCCATCGGCGAGGAAGAGGATTCGCTTTTGGGCGACTTCATTGAGGATAAAGACGTGGAGAATCCCGCGAACTGTACGGCGTTTGTGCTGTTGCAGGAAAATCTCGCCGAGGTGCTTAACACCCTGCCGCGCCGCGAGCGCGAAGTGCTTGAGATGCGTTTTGGTTTCGGCGATGGGTATTCCTTGACGCTTGAGGAAGTGGGACTTTGTTTCAACGTCACCCGCGAGCGCATTCGTCAGATTGAAGCGAAGGCGTTGAGAAGGCTCAGAAACCCGCGTTTGAGCAACAAGATCAAAGATTATTTGGATCATTTAAATTAAGAGGAGAAAAGCATGGCAATGGATGAAGTTTTTGACAAGTTGCGCGGTTTGCAGGATATATTGTCAAAAAAGATCGAGTTGGAGCAGGAGATTGAAGAGAGTCCCAAAATTTTGACCGATCAGGAAGAAGTTTTAGCCCGTTACAAAAAGAATTTTATTGAAAAAAATCAAGAATATGAAAAGACGAGGAGTACGGCAGGTGAATTCCGCAACCTGCTTTTTGAGGCGGAGAGCGCTCGTGAGCGGGCGGAAAGAAATATCGGGTCCGCCGAAACGTTCAACATGCGGGAATACGAAATTTTGGATAAGGAGCGGCGGGATTCCGCTGAAAAAGAGCAGCAATACCGCAAGGATGTGCAGCGGGAAGAACGTCTTCTTTCTGATCTGAATGCGGAGATCAAACAGATCACCAGTCTCATTGAACTTCAGGAATCGGAGTTGTCGGAGCGCAGGAAGCGCATTGATGAGGATTTGACCGCGAAAAAATCCATGCTGGTTGAACTCGAGGCGCAGGAAAAAGAAACCTCTGCGGGACTTGATGAGGAATTGCTCTTCAAGTTCGACCGCATCATCAGACACAAAATGGGAAAAGGCATTGTCGCCATCAAGGGCGGCGTATGTACCGGCTGCCATATGATACTGCCCGCCCAGTTTGCCAACCGGGTTCATAAGGGCGAGGAAGTTCTTTTCTGCCCATATTGCTCACGCATACTTTTCTACGAGGAATCCGATCAGGAAATTGAGCAAGAGGATTACTTTGACAGCGATACGGCCGGCAGCCTCGCTGACCTTGAAGGGTTGGAAGAAGACGAAGAAGACGAAGAAGAGGAGGAAGAAAAGATAAGCATGGATTTTGACGAGTAAATTGAGCCTGTTCCAAAACGTGAACTACATGTGCGAACCTGCGGTTGCGAACCTGCGGTTCGGGTTGGTTTTGGAACAGGCTTTTGGAGAACATTGCCAATTCTTTATGAGTTGGGCAGTTGGGGCTTATCAAATGTTCTCCAAGGGTAAGAAGCTGTTCCAAAACTGACGCCATAAGGCGCGTTTTGGAACAGGCTCAATTAAAAATGAAGAAAAATATGCGCATATACGGTAAATCAGACCGCCGCGGCGCTGGAGCGCGGCGACGTTTCCAGCGACGAGGAAAGTCCGGGCTCCGCAGGGCGTGATGCCGGGTAACACCCGGGCGGGGCGCGTACAATACGCGCCTTGACAGACAGCGCAACAGAAAGCAAACCGCCGGCAGTTTTCAGCGCTGAAAGCTGCCGGCAAGGGTGAAAAGGCGCGGTAAGAGCGCGCCGCGGAACCGGCGACGGTTTCGGCATGGCAAGCCTCATCAGGAGCAAAGTCAAACAGCGTATGCATCCATCTACGGATGCGCGGATTGCCCGTCCGTCAAGCGCGGGTAGACTGCTGGAAATCATCCGCAAGGGTGATGCCAGATAGATGGCGGTGTAAACAGAACCCGGCTTATGATTTACCGTTTTTTTTAACCAACCGCCTGCGAGAGTAGGCATACCTCAAAATTTAAAATCAGAATGCGCTAACTAGCGTCTGTCAATAATGTGTCTACATTATTGACAGACGCTAGTTAAAACAAAAGATGTAGGAACGGCTAATTACAATGGGTAAACACCCGGCTTTGCCGGGGACTCAAAAGGTTTGTCTCCCACACCTTTCTGACTAAACATTCAAGGCGCTTTGAACGATGAATGGAGAGTTAGCAGACAAGACAAATGCTCAAAACGCGATTTGAAAGCAAAGGACCATGAATGAGACGAATGGAACAGAACGCATCCGCGACCGCAATGCCGCTGTTAATCTTAAAATATGGAGCCTGTCCCAAAACTAATTGACTGTGCGCTAACGCGCACGGTTTTGGGACAGGCTCTTACAGTTTTTCAGGCTTTCAGCCTGCGAATCAAAGGTTCGACAAAACTGCGAATTTCAAGGTTGTTTTCCCAAAACGCGCGGACGACAGTTTTGGGAAAGAATCTTTCATTTTTTTATTTTTACAACAATATCATTAAACCCGCCTGTTTGTAAACAAAAAAATATAATTTCGTGTTTATCGCTTACAAGCATTTCGTCCACAGCCCTAATTACACCATATGGAGTATTTGTCGCCCAATCGTAAAGAGTGTAATCATTAAATTGTATAATGCCGTTGTTTTTTACCTTATTTAATAAAACCCTAATGTCTTTTTTTACACTGTCATAGTCATGCGCCGCATCCAAGTACACATAATCAAAATAATTATCATCAAATGTTTCTAATACATCCCAAGAAAGTCCTTCCTTGAGAATAAATTTTCCCTTTCCAATTTCATTGGCGAATTTTCTCTCAATAAATTCCTTTTGTCCCATATTTAAATCAGTCCAATCGGTTCTTCCCCAAAAATCTTCACCTGGACCGCTTGAGAAAATGTCTATCGCATAAAATTTGCATGGATTCATGCTATCAATTATTTTCCTGCTGAAGTCCCCATAGGCAACTCCAATTTCCGCCATAATTCCGCCTTTTGGCAATAAAAACAATACGGATTCACGGTCAGGCAATAATTTGCAATTCAACATAATTTCAGTGGGTAAACGTAACCCTTCTAATACATGGGGGGGGGGGGGGGATCGGGGGCTTGTTGAATAAATTTTCCCAATTTATCCAGTTGCTTTTAAAAAATTAAGTACGGAAGTGCGTCGTGTAGGGAAA
>JAIRLZ010000021.1 GCA_031259035.1 Treponema sp.
GACATGCCCGTATTTCTGGGTCTCGGAAATGGCGAGGGTGCGTACGCCCGAAGCGGCCAGATACTCGCCGAGCGTGCGGTCAATGGAAGGCGGATTCACCAAATAGCGGCGCGGGACATGGGTGTCGCCGTCATATTCCATCATACCCGCGTAACAGACATTGGGACGGCGGCCCCGGTCAAAATGGGCGAACCGCTCTTCCTCAAACGCCGCGGTGATTTCAAGAGCGCGGTCGCCTCTGAAGTTGAAGTACACAACGGCATCGCCGTCTTCTATCGTACCGATGGGTTTCCCCTCTTCCGCGACAACGAATTCTTTGAGATCCTGATCGATGATGCCGGGAATCTCTGTGCGGTAGGTCTCGACAGCCTCCCTCGCGCTCTTGAACTGACGCGCCGCGCCGTGGACGTGGGTTTCCCAGCCCCGGCGGACCATGTTCCAATCCGCGCCGTACCTGTCCATCGTAATCCACATGCGTCCGCCGCCGGAAGCGATTTTCGCGTCAAATCCATCAACGCTCACTTCTTTCAGGAAATCTTCAAACGGATCAATATAGTCAAGGGCGCTGGTCTCGCCCACATCACGTCCGTCAAAAAGCGTGTGAACCCGCGTTTTTTTAACGCCGTCTTTTTTCGCCTGAACGATCATAGCCTTGAGGTGATCGAGGTGGCTGTGTACATTGCCGTCAGAAAAAAGCCCGATAAAATGGAGCGCGCCGCCTGACTTTGCGGCGCCGGCAATCTCTTTCCACGCTTTTCCTTGAAACATGGCGCCGGTCTGTATGGAAGTTGACACCAACGCGGCTCCCTGATTGAAGACGCGCCCGCAGCCCATAGCGTTATGCCCGACCTCACTGTTGCCCATATCGTCGTCAGACGGAAGCCCCACGGCTTTTCCATGCGCTTTTAAGCGGGTGTTCGGCGCTTTTGCCTTCACCGCGTTCAGATGATCCATTTTGGCGTCCGCAACCGCGTCGCCTTCCTTATATTTGCCATATCCCACGCCATCCATGATCACGAGGATAACGGGACCCTTCCGTCCTTTCCATGCGGGATTTTTTTTCAACGCTTCCATAACTCGCTCCTCTGCAAATCTTTGCGATTAATTTTTGATAAGTGAGGCTGTTTCAAAACCTCATGTTTTGAAACGGCGACCTTAGATTAAAATGGAAAAGCGGGCTTTTGACCGCTTTTCCTCAAGCTTGTTCCATCGGCAACTTTGTTGCCGCACTAACCCGAACATAGTTCGCGTTTTGGAACAAGCTCAAGTATAATAGAAAAGATGGGTTTAGGGAAGAGGTTTTCCGCTTGCAAGCGCGGCGCAACATGCGCGGCGCGACAAGCGCGAACCGCGCGGTTCGTGAGCTTTGCGGGGCTGACGGCGCCGGATGTTGCGTTGGGATAAAACGCGCCGCTTTGCGCCGTGGACGTCGCCGTACGTTAAAACAACGCCGGAATCGCCGCAAGTCCGGCGTTTTCTTCAAATCCAAAGATGATGTTCATGTTCTGAACCGCTTGCCCGGCCGCGCCTTTCACCATGTTGTCAATCGCGCTCGCTATGATGAGCGTAGAACCGCTCTGATCCACATGCGCCGAAATGTCGCAGTAGTTGGACTGGCGCACACGGTTTGTTGAAGCGGCGGCGCCAAAAGGCAGGACGCGCACAAAAGGCTCGTCCTTGTAGAATTCGGCGTAGACGGCGTGAAGCGCCTCCGCTTGCGCGGCGATTTCTTTTGACGGGGGGCGGGGCGCGGTCTCTTTCGGCGAGAATGCCGGAGGTTGAGCGCGCGCGTCCGCCAGCGGGATGTAGATGGTCGCCAAAATGCCCCGGTTTACCGGCGCGAGGTGGGGCGTAAAGATGACCGGACGGAAAACGCCGCGTATATCGGCGAAAGCGCGGCTGATTTCCGGCGTGTGCCGGTGGCAGCCCACTTTGTAGGGCGACACATTGTCCGCGCATTCCGGGTAGTGGTAGGCCCGCGCAGGCTCCCGCCCGCCGCCCGTAACGCCGGAAGCCGCGTCTACAATGATCGCGCCGTCTCCGGCCAAACCGCGAGCCAGCGCCGGCATTGCGCCCAATATCGCGGCCGTTGGGTAACACCCCGGATTTCCGATGATCACTGGGCCGGAATCCGCGAGGCGCCGGATGGCATCCCGGTTGAGTTCGGGAAGTCCGTACACCGAGCGCCGGCGCAGTTCGGGATGCCGGTAGCCTGCACCGTACCACGCCGCAAACGTCCGCTCGTCCGCGCCGAAACGGAAATCAGCCGACAGATCGATGAAAGGCTTCCCTTTTTCAACGCAGGTCTTGGCGAAATCCTCTCCCACGCCGTGGGGCAGACTTGCGAAAACCACGTCCGACGCTTCAATCGCGTCTTCGGCTTTCTTCAGTCCGCCAACGATTTTTTTCGTATTCCCCAAGAAGTTGGGATACACCGTTTCAAGAGCCTCCCCCTCAAAACTGACCGAAGAGAGGTGGAGTTCCGCCGTCTGCGGGTGTCCCAGCAAAATGCGCGTCAACTCCGCGCCGGCGTATCCGGTCGCGCCTATTATGCCTATGTTCATCCGCTGCATGTCGTTTCCTTATATCCGGCTTCTTCCAGCGCCTTTTCCGCTTCCGTTATCTCGTCATAGGGGCGCGTTTCATGCGCGTATATGATCGAATTCTCATGCCCCTTGCCCAAAAGCAACACCGCGTCTCCTTCTCTTGCAAGCGAAAAAGCCTTCCTGATTGCTGACGGACGGTCGGGAATGAGGAAGAGGTCTTTGCCCCTTGTTCCGGCGCTGCGGCATGGCCGGCTCGCTCCGCCAGAGGCGGCGGCATGAATGCCGACGGCAATTTCTTCAAGTATGGTCATGGGGTCTTCACTGCGGGGGTCTTCATCGGCAAGCGCGATAATGTCCGAATAAAGCGCGGCTATGCGCCCCTGTTCAGGGCGTTTTTGGGTGTCGCGGTCGCCGGCGGATCCGAAAACGCTGATGATGCGGCCGCCTGTTTTGTCCAAACGGCTCCGCAAAGGCGGGAATATCGTCTCAAACGAAGAGGGCGTGTGCGCGTAATCCACGATCACCTCAAACGGCTGCCCTTTGTGAACCGCAGTCATGCGCCCGCGCACAGGTTTGAGTTTGGGAATCAGCGGGGCAAGGCTGGCGATAGGTATGGAGAGCAGATTCGATACGCACAAGAGGCTCGCCATGACGTTTTTCGCGTTGAACGCGCCCGGCAAATTGTCTTTAATATGGACAATGCGCCCTGTCTTTTTATCTACCATATCATACTCGTTGCCGCAGGACGCGCTTTCTATATGCGCAAGCCGTACATCCGCGTCAATGGCGTCTTCCGTGTACGAAAAAACCGGTTTTTGCGTGACGGACGCGAAATAGGACGCGCTTTTGTCATCGCCATTGACAACGCCGAAACTGGGCGCCTCGTCGCCGTCAATGCGTTTCTGATGAGAGACCTCATCGAGCGCGCGGAACAGACGGGCTTTGTCATCGCGGTACCGTTCCCAACTGCCGTGAAATTCCAAATGTTCATGGGCGACGTTGGACATGACAGCGACATCAAAGGCGACGTCTCCCAAACGGTTGGTTCTAGGGGAAAGCCCGTGGGAGCTGGCTTCCAAAACGGCGAATGCAAGCCCGTTGTCGAGCATTTCGGCGAGCCTCTTCTGAATGACGGTCGCTTCCGGCGTGGTTTGGTGTTCGGCATTCCATTCCGCGCCGCCAGCGGTACAGTACTGCGCGGTGGAAATAAAACCCGCCTTCTTGCCGCAAAGCCGCAGCAACTGCCAGATGAGATGCACTGTGGTGGACTTGCCTTCGGTTCCGGTTACGCCGATGACCACAAGTTTTTTTGAAGGAGACCCGTAAAAAGCGCCGGCGATCCCGCTCATGGCGAAGCGCGAATCTGTTACTTTTATATAGACGACGCCCTCCGCATACGCATCCACATCATATTGATGAACAATGGCCGCGGCACCCCGTTCAACGGCTTGCGGTATGAAACGATGCCCGTCTGTCCGCGTTCCCGGCAGGGCGAAATACAAACCGCCTTTTTCTACGGCGCGGGAATCGTATTCCAGACCGGTTATAACCGGATCGCCCTCGTTCTTTTTTTCGAGAAACCCAATCTTTGAAAGAAACCCGGCGTTGTCATAAAAAAAGCGGGACAACAAACAAGAAAATCTATTTTCCATCGCCGGCGTCACCTCTTTCTTCTAAAAGCGCGGTAATTGATGTAGGGAAAAATATGATGGGAACGTTCCAATCTGGTGAGCCAGTCGGTGCTGATATGACTTGAGCCGAGCGATTCATAAATGGTGGTGAAATTCCGCAAGTCGTTTTCGATCTCTTTAGCGTTGTAGTTGGCGTTCTCCTGATAATAAAGACGTTTCGACAGGCACGAGTCCTGCGCGAGCAACAGTTCCCGCGCCGCCTGGTTCAGGGCGCGTTCCTTTATGCCCGATTCATTGGGAAACCGCTCCGCAAGTTCAGTCATGCGCTCGACAGCCCGTTGAATATGCCGGTACATCCAGTCATTGGACGAATCAAGCCATGTCTCGGCATAACCATTCACGCCGGAAGATGAAAACGAAGGAACCACAGTTTCAAGCAGGGTGCTATCCTGATCGTACAGGTATTCGCCCGGGCTTACGCAGTGAACGCCGGCATGAACCGCCTCTCTGAATAGGGCTTCCAAAAACAGGGTCCCTTCGCGCCAAAACCGTCCAAGCCTGTCCGCCTCAACGGCGCACAGGCAGAGCGGCGTCTCCTCCATGTAGATTGAAGCCTCTTGCAACCGGACGGTCTGCGTGTCCAAAAACTCCCGCGCATGAGCCTTCGCTTTTTCAAAAGCCTTTCCAGGGTCATAGGGCGTTTTGGCGTACGACCAGTACTTGTATCCGGTCGCCGCGCGGCAGGAAGATTTCCCAATAAAAGACGCAAGCGCCTCGCGGGGCAGTTCAAAGCCAGCGTCTCTCCGGTTGTCACGGTACTCTTTTGCGCATGGAAAGCCCTCTTCATCCGCAATGTCTCGCGTCGCGTAGAAATCCCGCGCCATAACACAAACGCCCGCCGGGGTTTTAACCGGATAGAACGAACCTTTTGACGCGGCCGGGTTCCCCAGAACAAGGGCGTGAGTGTCGCAAATTGTATAACCAAAGTTGTACGCCCTTATGAAGGCGTCTATCTCAGGCGTCCAGCCGAGTTCAGGCAGATAAAACCCTATCGGATGCTTTCCAAAATGAAGGCGGAACGCGCTGATTGCGGTCTCAATCTGGGCTTGAATGTTTTCGCGCTTCGACACGTATAAGGGCAGAAATGCGTGCGTCGCCGCGGTTGCGAGCAACTCCAAATTTCCCTTCTTCTGATAATAGTGGAATATTTTCAGGATATTTCTTTCATACCGCTCCGTGAACTGTATCTGCCGTTCTATCGCCTCGTCGTAATAACGCTTTGCGAGTTTGTGTATCTGCCGCCCGGATTCTCCATGCAGGAAGGATGCGCGATCCACCTCCTTTCGCCCGAATTCTATTCGCGCACTCATATAATCAAGGCACCGCGCCTGCATACGCGATTCGGACAACAGACAGCACAGGGCCGGTGAGATCGAAAGCCCCATATGAAACGGAACATGGTCAGCGTCCAACCGGTCAAAGACTTCCAATAAGGGAATATACGTTTCCACTATGCTTTCAAAAACCAGTCTTTCATGCGCCGGCTCATTTATAACCCACGGTATATGGGCATTTATAAGGAGGGAAATAACAGGCTGATTATTCACTGGACGATACGCTCCCTGTTGCGAAGTATGGTGAAATCATTTGCTCCCGATAAGACATGCAAAGAATTAAAAGAAACGGCGTTGCCGATTGACGCGCCGGACATGTGAGCGCCGCGCGTCCTTGCCGGTTCAAACAGCGCCGGCATGGTAAACACGCCGGAAGAGGCTATCACGATTTCTTTCTTGTCCGCTGACGCGCAGAGTTGCACTTTGTAACTGCTTCCCGAATCAGGAATTCCCACATACCACGCGGTGTCCGCCGGGCGGATATGGACGGTAAACGCTTTCCGGCTGTCTCCTACGGGGCATATTTTCAGATAATAGCCGTTAAAACCGCTTCTGCTCTCGAACGCTTCTTTTTCATGCCTCTTGATTTCCCAGAACACATACACCCACAACGGGTCGCGGATCAAAATATCAATGAAAGAGATGTTGTACTGTTCAGGCAAAGGCGCCGCGTCTTCTTCCATTGTCTCTTGCCGCGCCGGATTATCCAGATATGCTATGCTTTCAGAACCTTCCGTCGGGTTGATTTCCAGCAGAGTTTCTACGATAAAACTCCATGCCAAATCAGGTGGGACTTCAATATCAAAACGATCCGCTAAAACAATCAATTCTTCCGTTGTCAATCCTTCAAGATACGTTCTTGATAATTCCGTGCTTTTCATATTTAGCATATAGCATATAATGAAGGAAAAAGAAAAGAATGTCAAGTGGAAGGCAAGGCTTGACGCGCCGCGCTCTTCAAACAAACCGCCCCGCCGCCGCGGAGCGCACAGGCTGAAACCCCTTGAAGGAAGCTTCCTGCTCTAAGGGGGGGAGGGGGGATTGGAGTATGCCGCCCGTCATTTCTTTTTTGATCTTCTTAAAGACCGCGCTCTTCGACGCGCCGTTTCCGCCGCGGCGAAAAGCGTTCTGAGAAAAGGTTTGTATGCGTAATCCCAGCTTCCCGGACGGTGGACAATCGCGCCGCCGAAGCTGGTTTTAAAGCGGTAAAGCCCTGCCATGGGGCGCTTTGGGTCTTCGTCCGGCGGTATGCCGAACAGATCGTAGACGGCGCACCCCCTGGATTTGGCGTAGGATATGGCCGTCCATTGGAGCAGGTAGGGCGCCATAAGGTTGCGTTTGCAATCCGCCGACGCGCCGTACAGGTACACCGCGTCTTTGCCCCGGAAAAGCGCCACAATGCCGGCAAGGATATCGCCTTCGTGTTCCGCAAGGTACAACCCTAGTTCCAGACTTCCCGGACGATTATCAGAACAACTGGAAGCGTCAAGATAATTCTTGCAATGTGAAAACAGGGTTTCATAATAGGTGGCGCCGTGAATCGCTATGCCGTCCCTTTTCGCCGTGGTCTTAAGCAACGAATAAAAAGCGGGAAGCCCTTCTTCATCAACCCTTTTGACGACAACTCCTTTCTTTGCGGCAAGCTTAATGTTGTACCGCGCCTTGCTCTTCATGCCGGCAAGGATGGCGTCTTCGTCAGCGGTCAAGTCGATGAGCGCCGTATCGGGCGGCTGGACATCGGCGCCTGCGCGCCGCAACGGCTTGTATATGGCTGACGGCATGTCTGTGGAAACCCACGGGATATCGAAGCGGACAAAGGCGGTGTCTTGGGGAAGCAGGGGGCGGAGGGCGACCGCAATATCAACAAGCGCGCGGCGCCGTTCGTCATCGCCGGCGGGGAAATTCTCCGGCAGTTCCGGCCCCCACGGGATATACGCAAAGGAACATCCCGGAATGAGCCGCCGCCGTATGACCATGAGGGGCGTCTGCCCCAATTCATCCCAATCCGCCAGAAAACCCCGCGCGTTCCACCCGAAACGCGCCTTGAAACTGCCCCAAAAGCCGGATTGCAAAAAGGATTTGGCGGTATTGCAAAAGGACAATTCCACCGGTACAATATTTACAAGACGGCTAACGTACTGCGCCATTAATGACGACCTTTGTAACAATCGGGTTTCCGGCGGCGCAGAGTTTTTTCCCCTCCGCCATAACCACCCGATCTTGTACAACAATAGGCGCCGCTAGGAAATCATCAATGGTGATTTCAGCCGGCGCGACAGGCGGATCCGCTCCTTCAAGCGCGATCCTCGCGCCGGCAGGCGCGTCTCCCGCGTCCAGAACCTCGACAATTTCCTTGCCTTCTTCGTCCTTCACGGACGCGGCGAGCAACATGCCCCAGCTTTCAACCCCCCGCAGCTTCGCCGGTTTCAGGTTGTAGGCGATGATGATGCGTTTGTTGAGAAGTTCTTCTTCTTTATAAAAAGGCGCCAGACCTGAAACGATGATCCGCTCCTCGCCCGCAATATCAAGGGTTTCAATATAGAGCTTGTCCGCTTTGGGGTGGCGTTCAATGTTGACGATTTCAGCGACACGGAGGTCCAATTCGGTAAAGGCGCGTTTGACGGTTTTTTTCGCCGCTCCCGCGCCCGCGCCCGCTTTGCCCTCAGCCTGAGCTTCTTTCGCCGGTTTTCCGCTCTCTTCATTATTTTGCCGTTCTTTTTGGGTTCCTGAATATGTTTGGCTCAAACGAGCGACTACATCGTCTTCCAGCTTGGAGAACAGCGTTTCCGGCGCCGCCACATGGCTTATGCCTGAAAGTTTGCCGACATGCTCCCATGAAAGCGAAGCTGACGAGGCTTCCCCGGTTTGCGCGGAAGATTCGGCGCTCTTCATGGTCAAACCGAAAAAAGACGCCAGTTTTTCCGCGGTATGGGGCATATACGGTTCAATAAGTACGGCGAGATCACGCGCCACAAAACTGAGTCCTCTGATGAGGCTCGCCGCGGCGGCCGGATCCGTCACACGTTTTTTCCACGGCTCTCCTTCCTGAAACGCCTTGTTCGCATACGAGGAAAGCTCGAAAATGGCGTGAAAGGCGTCGCGGAGAGCGGCGCGTTCCAGTTTTTCCGCAATGCCGCTTTCATAGTTCCTCACTGTGTTCCAGAATTCCGCGTTTTCGACGCCTTCCGGTATCTTGCCGTCATAGTAACGGGTTATGAACGCGAGGGTGCGGTTGACAAAGTTGCCCAGATTGCCGATAAGCTCACTGTTCACCTTTTCTTGAAAATCCCTCCAGGTGAAAAGGGAATCGGACTTTTCGGGTCTATTGTAGAATATGTAGAAACGCCATACGTCCGCGGGAATGCCGGTTTCCATAACATCGGCGCCGAAAACGCCCCGCCCTTCGGACTTGGAGAATTTGCCAGTCTCGTAGTTGAGGTACTCGGTGCTGCTCATGTGGTGGAGCATGGTCCACTCGTCGCCCGATCCGAGGAGGCTTGACGGGAAGACGACCGTATGGAACGGGATATTGTCCTTGCCGATGAACTGAAAAAGCTCCACATTATCGGGATTTTTCCACCAATCATCGACAAATATCCTCCAATCCAGCCCTTTTTCCTTCGCAAGGTTGCCGGTAATGGAAATGTAGCCGATGGGCGCGTCAAACCACACGTAGAAGACCTTGTTTTCATACCCTGCTTTCGGCACGGGAATTCCCCATTTCAAGTCGCGGGTGATGGCGCGTTCTTTAAGCCCGTCCCGTATCCACGCATGGGTCATGGCTATGGCGTTATTCGCCCAAAACCCTTTCTCTGACGCGCCGTGTATCCACGCTTCGAGCCTGTCTTTTATTTTCGGCAGATCTATATACAGATGGTTCGTATTCCGCATGACAGGCGTTGTGCCGCAGGTTGAGCAGCGCGGCTCCTTGAGTTCCGTCGGATCAAGGAGTTTTCCGCACGCCTCGCACTGATCGCCGCGCGCGCCTTCATAACCGCAGTACGGACATACGCCGCGTACATAGCGGTCGGCTAAAAAGCGCCCGCACTTTTCGCAGTGAAGCTGCTCAATGGAACGCTCCATAATATAGCCGTTGGCATCCAGTTTCTTGAAAATATCCTGCACGATTTCAGTCTGAACAGGCGTAGACGTGCGTCCGAATATGTCAAACGCGATGTTAAACCACCGGTAGATCGCCGCGTGAACGGCATGATACCGGTCGCATAGCTCTCGCGGCTTGATGCCCTCTTCAGCGGCGCGGGTTTCCGTAGCGGTGCCATACTCATCTGTACCACAGATGTAGAGCGTATCGTAACCGCGCAGCCTGCAAAAGCGGGCGAAAGCGTCCGCGGACAACACTTGTATCAAGTTGCCCAAATGAGGGACATTGTTCACATAGGGAAGGGCCGATGTAATAAGTCTGCGTTTCATAACGAAATTAGTATATCAGAAACCGGAATTAAGCGCAAGGCGGCGTGATGACAGATGCTATTGCACTCTATCGCTCATAGATAAGGAAGATATTTGCTGCTGAGGCTGTTCCAAAACGCGCCTTATGGCGTCAGTTTTGG
>JAIRLZ010000178.1 GCA_031259035.1 Treponema sp.
CTATCGCAAGCCCATCCTTCGTGCCGGTGCCACGCCCCACCTCGTCCATGATGACCAAGCTCTTTTCAGTAGCCGTATGCAGGATATAGGCGGTCTCGTTCATTTCAACCAAAAAAGTCGATTCGCCGCGGGCAAGGTTGTCCGATGCTCCCACACGGCAGTAAACGCGGTCTACAAGGCCGACGCTCGCTTGTGCGGCAGGCACAAAACTCCCCATCTGCGCCATGATGACGATGAGCGCGGCTTGGCGGAGATAGGTCGACTTGCCCGCCATATTCGGCCCCGTGATGAGCGCGAATGTAACGCCATTCCGGTCAAGGTGTATGTCGTTGGGAATAAACTCGCCGTGCGGCAGATGGGACTCCACCACCGGATGGCGGGATTCGGCGATGTGCAGATCGCATCCCTCATGCAATTCTGGACGCGACCACAACCGAAGCGTCGCGGCGCGGGCGAGCGATTGAGCCGCGTCCACTTCGGCGATACGCGCGCTCGCGGCCGTCAATTCGTTCAAACACGCCTTTGTTTTTTCCCGCAACTCAACGAACAGTTTCTTTTCAAATTCAATTATCTCGCCGGAAGCCGAGTTGATGCCGGACTCGATGCTCGCCAGCTTGTCCGTGGAAAACCGCTCCCCGTTGGCAAGCCCCTGCCGTTTGAAAAAGTACTTTGGCGTCTTTGACAAATGGTTGTTGGCGACTTCAAAATAGTACCCAAGCAAACGATTGTAGCGGATTTTAAGGGGAATGCCGGTCGCCTGCCGTTCTTCCTCCAGATACGCCTCCAACATGCCGTGTCCGTTGTCCCGCAGGGCGTGGAGTCTGTCCAATTCCGCGTTGTAGCCGCTCCGTATCAGATTTCCTTCGGTAAGGAGGATGGACGGATCTTCACGCAAGCCGCGCGCAAGCATGTCCCGCACATTGTCCAGCAAGGCGCGTTGTTCTTTGGTGAAAGCGGACGCTGCGGCATGTTCAAATATGAAACCCTTGCACAACTCTTCAAGGGCTGAGAAAGAAACAAGCGCGTTCTTGATGGCAAGCATATCTTTGCCATGCGCTTTGTCCATGGCAAGGCGGGATAAAAGCCGCTCAAGATCAGGCGTTTTTCCCAAAATGTCCCGTATGCGTTCCAAGGTTTTCTGACTGCGGTAGAGGTTTTCCACCATGTCAAGCCGCCGGTTTATGCCGCCGAGGTTCCGCAGAGGCTGCAAAAGGCGGCGTTTCAGCAGGCGGCGCCCCATCGCGGTGCGGGTCTCGTCAAGCGTCTCCAACAGCGAGAACCGGACGTCTCCGTCTTGCAGGTTTTTGATAAGCTCCAGATTGCGCTGACTCGACTCGTCTATACACACGAATTCACTGTCGCTGTAGAGGCGGATGGATGCGATGTGGGGAATAACGCCGCCGGAGGATGCGCCGCCTGCGGTTTCATCAAGGTAGTCAAGCAGCGCTCCCGCAGACAGCGTCTCAGGCGAATCATCGTCAAGCCCGAATCCTTTCAAAGAGCCGAATTGCCGCTTGAGCCGCTTGACGCTCCGTTCCCGGTCAAAGAGCCAGTCCCCCCAGCGGTTAATCACCATGCCGTTCCGATCCTCAAACACAGCGGCGATGGCGTTGTCATGAAGCAGCGATTCCTGGACTATGATTTCCCGCATTTGAAGGCGTTCTAGCTCTTGCCGTATTTTGTGCGCCGCGTCCTTGCAATCAAAAGAAGTGGCGTAAAAGTCCCCCGCGGAAATATCAATGTAGGCGAAAGAAAACACGCCGTCCCCGCCGCCGCTTTTGCGGCACAGACACGCAAGGTAGTTGGAAGCCCCCTTGTCAAGGAAGTCCTCGTCAATGATGACGCCGGGCGTAACCACCTCCACCACTTTGCGTTCAATGAGACCCTTGCCCGGCTCGGTAATCTGTTCGCAAACAGCCACCTTCTTTCCCAGCCTTAAAAGGCGGGCGATGTAAGAACGCGCCGCGTGATGCGGCACCCCGCACATGGGGATATTGTTTCTGCTCGTAAGCGTGAGGTTGAGCAAGCCGGAGACTTCCACCGCGTCATCGGCGAACATCTCGTAAAAGTCTCCCAGCCGAAAGAACAAAACCGCGCCTTTTTGTTCCTGTTTGATCCTGCGGTACTGATCGAGCATGGGCGTTTGGACATCTTTCATTTGTCTTGCCTGTTTTTTCTTATAGGAGACTCTGATCTGAGCGGCCCGTTACCGTTTTGAGCGCAGATTTTCAATAAGTTTTTGCGTAATATCCACCGAAGCGCTGTACCAGATTATCCCCTGCATCTTAATATCAAGCACCATGGTATAGCCTTCGCTTTCGGCGATGTAACGGATTTCATTGTTCACCTGCTGCCAAAAGGCGTCGGATTGTGTAAGCTGGGTTCTCTGATACTCAAGCTCCGCGCGAACCGTCCTTTCGTACTCCTGCAAGTACTCCTGCTGCCTAAGAACCTCGTTTCTCAGCCGCAACGCCTCTTCCGCATCCCCTCTGTTTTGGGCTTCGTACAACGACTGTTTCAACGTTGTAAAAGCTTTGGCTCTTTGTTCCAAATCCCTTTGAACCTTGGTTTTCTGAGCTTCATAATCCCGATACGCCTTGGAATCTCTAAAAAACGCCGTAGTCACCTTCTCAAGATCGACTACCGCAAAACGGGTGAGCTGCTGCGCTTCCGCCTGCGTATGCAATGCGGCGAAAAACAAAAAGGACGCCAGCCATTTTTTCATGCATTTACCTCTTTTCTTCTGATTTTTTCCCCAAAAGCGTGATCGTCCAACGAGGCGCCGTCCGCAAGTCGCGTTTTGGAAAAAAATTTCCAAAAGAGCGGATTATCCCGGGACAACTCGCTCTTTCCTTATTAATCTATCTTCAAACGTGTTTTTTTTCAATACATGTAAGAGGAAAAACGTGCGTTAGACCGCTTTTTCGGAAGCCAGTTTCAAAACTGACCTTGAATCGCAGGCTCGTGTTTTGAAACCGGCTCAGATGCTTGTACCATATCCTCAAGGATAAAGAGCCAATCTTTGAAACCATAAAATGCGGGCAAAATCGACCGCGAAGACCGCTTTGAGGCTGTTCCAAACCCTCAAGGTTTGGAACAGCCTCGTTTTTATCTTTTTTTCATAGTTTCATCAATGCAGATGCCGGAGGCAAGATGGCGCCCTCTTGACATTTTTTTGATTATACTGTGAAATATTTCACGAGGAGACATTCCAAGTATGAAACGAGTATTTAATTTTTCGCCGGGACCTTCAGCCCTCCCGCTTCCCGTACTGGAAAAGGCGGCCGCCGAACTGTGCGACGCGAATGGAAGCGGACAGTCGGTTATGGAGATGAGCCACCGGTCAAAGGATTTCAAGCCCATTATCGAAAAGACCGAAGCCCTGCTCCGCGAACTTATGGGTATTCCGGCGCATTACAAAACGCTGTTTTTGCAGGGGGGCGCGTCATTGCAGTTCGCCATGGCGCCGCTCAACCTCGCGGGTGTGGAGCAAGGCGCGCCCAGAAAAAAAGCCGCTTACATCGACACCGGCGTCTGGGCGGACAAAGCCTTCAAGGAGGCGCTCAAGTATGCGGACGTTTCCGTGAGGGCGTCTTCCAAAGAGGCGTCCTATACGCATATTCCGGCCGCGCCCGCGCCTGATCCTGACGACGCCTACTATCACATCACCCTCAACAACACGATTGTAGGCACAAAATGGAATAAACTGCCTGAGACCGGCGCCGTCCCTCTCGTCGTCGACGCGTCAAGCTGCATCCTGTCCGAACCGCTTGACGTGTCCAAATTCGGCGTCATCTACGCCGGGGCGCAGAAAAACCTCGGACCAGCAGGCGTAACGGTCGTTATTATCCGCGAAGACCTCATAGGCGCCGCGCCTTCATGGACGCCCGCCTTGCTGCGCTACGACACGCACGTGAAGGAAGGCTCCCTGTACAACACGCCGCCCTGCTATGCCATTTATATGGTGGGGCTTGTTCTTGAGTGGCTTAAAAACCTCGGCGGCGTTGAAGCCATCGCAAACATAAACCGTGAGAAAGCGGGACTCCTCTATTCGTACCTCGAACATTCAAAGGCGTTTCTCTCGCCGGTGGCGAAAGCGGCTCGCAGCCTTATGAACATTCCCTTTGTGTACCGCGACGTCCCGTCTGATAAAAAAGCCGATCTCGAAAGCCGGTTTGTCAAGGAAGCGGCGGCTGCGGGCTTGGTGAACCTCGCCGGACACCGGCTTGTGGGCGGCATGAGAGCCAGTGTTTACAACGCCATGCCTATTGAAGGCGTCAAGGCGCTGATTGGATTTATGGAACAATTTGAGAAAAATCTGTAAGGAGACTGTCATGTACCGTATACGAACCTACAACAAAATTTCGGCGGAAGGATTGAAACGCTTTCCCATTGACGTTTACGAGGTCGCGGGCGATCTGCCCAATCCAGACGCGATTCTGGTGAGGAGCGCGGATCTGCATTCGGTGGAAATACCGGACACGGTTAAAGCCATTGCGCGGGCTGGCGCGGGCTACAACAACATTCCGGTTGACGAGTGCGGCAAAAAGGGCGTTGTGGTGTTTAACACGCCGGGCGCGAACGCCAACGCGGTCAAAGAGCTGACGATAGCGGGGTTGCTGCTGTCGTCAAGAAACATCATTGGCGGCGTCAACTGGACTATGTCCATCGCGGACAAGGGGGACGAGGTTCCAGACATTGTGGAAAAAAACAAGTCTAAATTTGAAGGTCCCGAACTCAAGGGCAAAACCTTGGGCGTCATCGGGCTGGGCGCCATTGGCGTCATGGTCGCCAACGACGCGATCCATCTCGGCATGAACGTCATCGGCTACGATCCGTTCATCTCCGTGGAAGCCGCGTGGAATCTCTCCCACATGGTGCGGCGGGCTGAAACATTGGAAGGGCTGCTCGCAAAGTCCGATTACGTTACCATTCATATCCCGTACTCGAACGCCACCAAAGGATTGTTGGACGCGGACAAATTCCACGTTATGAAAAAGGGTTGCCGCCTTATCAACCTTGCCCGCGGCGGTCTTGTGAACGAAGCCGACGTCATAGCCGCTCTGAATGGAGGAAAGCTCGCGGCGTACATAACGGATTTCGCCTCGGCGGAACTGCTTGCCACACCCAAAGCCGTCTGCATCCCGCATCTCGGCGCCTCCACTCCTGAAGCCGAAGACAACTGCGCGGTCATGGCGGCGCGGCAACTCATGGATTTTCTTGAATCGGGCGCCATCAAAAACTCGGTGAACTTCCCGCAATGCCATCTCGAAAAGCACATCCATTCGCCGCACCGCCTTCTTGTGGTAAACCGCAATGTGCCGAACATGGTCGGGCAGATCACGACGTCCCTTGCAAGCGCTGACATCAACATCGCGGATCTGGTGAATCACCACCGCAACGATGTCGCGTATAATATTATTGACACCGAGCAGAAAATACCGGATGGCGCGCTTGAACAGATCAGGCGAATTGAAGGGGTGGTGCGGGTACGGACAATAGAAGCGTAGCGTGTGGAGGCGGGGATATGAAAAGAGATATGAGGCGGCGATGTCAAAGTATTCACAACCAGATTTTTGGACATTAAAAGCGCGAAAGGAAGGGTACCCTGCCCGTTCCGTGTATAAACTCAAAGAAATAGATGAAAAATTCGGCGTTTTCAAGCGTTTTCGCGGAAAAGCGCTTGATTTGGGGGCCGCGCCGGGCAGTTGGAGCCTCTACACCCTGCGGCGCATGGGCGCAGAGGGATCGCTTGCGGCAATCGATCTTTCGCCGCTCTCTCGCCGTTACGACAAAGGCTTGTTTGACGGAGAAAACTTTCGCTTTCTACAGGGCGACATGACCTCGGCGGACATACGGGAAGCGGCATTGGCGTTGGGACCCTTCAACATCGTACTATGCGACGCGGCGCCACCGACGACAGGCAACAACTCCATTGACGCAATCCGTTCCCTCGCGCTGTCGGAGACCGCGCTTGAATACGCGGAGGCGGCGCTCGCTCAGGGCGGCGCTTTTGTAGTGAAAGTGTTTCAGGGGGGAGACTCCGCGTCCCTGCTGAAACGGATTCGAGGTCTCTTTTCGCAAGGCAAGAGCTTCAAGCCTCAAGCGTGCAGAAAAGAATCGTTCGAGACGTATTACATAGGGCTGGGGAAAAATGGCGATCCCGCCAACTGCCAGCGGCGCAAAATTTAATCGTTTAAGGGATTCTTTGTATTGTGAGCCTGTTCCAAAACTAACGCGAACCGCAGGTTCGCTGAACTGCGTTCGCAAACGCAGTTCGCGTTTTGGAACAGACTCTTGTATTAATTATATAACCTTGATATACTATAATTTCTATATGGGCGAACTGGTTTCAGCGATGAAACCGCGATTTCACCGGCCTATAGTTGTGTTTTGATTCGCTTTCAGAGGGGTAACATATGGCTTTACGTCCTGTGGTCAATGTAATAAAAGAGAAGTGCGTCAACTGCCACCGTTGTATAATGGTCTGTCCTATAAAAATGTGCAATGACGGTTCCGGGAAAGTCATCATGCAGCGCAGTGATCTTTGCATTAGCTGCGGGAGATGCATCAAAGCGTGTACCCATGGGGCGCGTGTTGGTGTTGATGATTTCAACGCTTTTACTGAAGATATAAAAACAGAACGGATTGTCGCCATTATGTCGCCGGCTGTTGTGTCAAGTTTTGGGATGAATTGCCTGAAAGTGAATGGGTTTCTCATGTCTTTAGGCGTGGCCGCCGTATTTGACGCGAGTTTTGGAGCCGAGCTTGCCGTTAAGTCGTATGTCGACTACATGAAAAAGGCGAATCCCGCCACTGTTATCGCCCAGCACTGTCCAGCTATTGTTTCCTATGTGGAAATGTACCGTCCTGAACTTATTCCGCATCTCGCGCCTGTTGACAGCCCGACGATTCATACCATGAAAATGGTAAAAAAATATTATCCCCGCTATGCTGATTGCAAGCTTGCCGCAATAAGCCCCTGTTATTCACACCGAAAGGAATTCGATGCCGTTGGCATTGGAGATTACAATGTTACATTCGTCTCAATATTGGATTATATTAAAAAGAATGCGATAGACATCAATGAATACCCGGAGGCGGACTATGCCAATCCTCCCGCGGAACGCGCGGTTTTATTTCCCCTGCCGGGCGGGTTTACGCAAATCATCCGCAGATACAAGGCGGATATTATCGAAAAATCCCGCAGGATAGAAGGCGACCTTGTATATAAGTATCTGGCGTACCTTCCCGACAGCTTCAAAAAAGGCATAACGCCGTTTTTTATTGATTGTTTGAGCTGCGAAATGGGTTGCAATGGCGGACCCACGACAAGGAACACGGAAAAACATCTTGACGAGATGGAATTTCTCATAGAGGAACGAGGTTTAGCCGCGCGAAAGCGGTATGAAAAAGACGGCGTCCTGGACGCGGACAGACTCGAAAGCGTACTCGCGAAGTATTGGGAAGAAGGATTGTATATACGCCGCTATACGGACAGGTCTGAAATTTTCAAGTCCACAATTATCTCTCCCACAAAGAAAGCGATCAAAGAGACTTTTGTAAAGATGCACAAAACAGAGCCCAGGCATTTCCTCAACTGCGGCGCGTGTGGGTATAAGTCGTGTGAACAGATGGCGGTCGCTATTATAAACGGATTGAATAAACCTGAAAACTGCCATCGTTACGTTGAAGTGGAAACGTTGCAGCGATCTCTTGCGGCGTTGCAGGTTGAACGTGACGAAATCGCCGCCATGAAAGACAATCTGAAGGCCGGTGTGTTTCTTATGGACAAAGAATACCTTATTCAGGACAACTATTCCCGCGCGCTTGAGGATGTGCTTGCCGCAACGGAACTGCATGGCAGAAAATTCACCGAATTGATGCAAGACAGCCTTAACGAATGGGAATTGGAGAGCTTGGAACGGTATTTTGACAATATTTTGAACCGTTCCATAGATCAGAAACAGATCGATTCCATGAATATCTTGAAAGAAGTGAGATATAAAAGCGTTGAAAGACCGGTAAAAAAAAGGTTGTCATGTGAATTCGCGCCTGTGAACAGAGGAAACGGAGAAGTCTTTATTCTTGGAACTATTGAAGATATTACTTCTGAAATGGCTTTAAAGAAAAAGCTGAAAATGGATGAGCGCAGGCGTCAGGAAGATATGCGTTCCTTCTTTGAAGTGCTGCGGTTGGAACGGGGCGTGATGAACGATTTTATTGAAAGCGCGCAGTATTATCTATCGCAGGTTACGTCAAGTTTGAGAGACAAGCGCCTGTCATCCAAAAAACTGATCGATGTAATAGCCCCCATGATACACACGATCAAGTTGGACGCTATTTCTCTGGGGTTGCAGGACTTGGCGGAAAGTCTTTACGATGTGGAAGACGTCATAAATCAGATGAAGATGAAAACGGAAATTTCGTTCGACAGCCTGTTGATGCTTGCCATTGAAATAGAACATACCCTGAGAATAAAAGACAAACTGGTAAAAGACATGGGAACTGTATTTTCCAAAAGGTTAGCCGGCGACATAGATCATAGAGAGCATATATTTATCCAGTTTCTCATAAGAATGTGCAATTACGAGGCTATGGACTTCAACAAGAAGGCGCGGTTTCTTCCCTCCGAAATAGACAGCGCCGCCTTGCAATACATTTCCAGACGGCAGCTTAAACAAATGCTTGTTCAGTTGATCCGCAACGCGGTGCAACACGGACTTGAATCCCCTAGAGAAAGAAAAGCCGCTGGAAAACCCGAACAGGGAACCATAACGCTTCATATAACCCAGAGCGCTCACGATATTCATATTAAACTTACCGATAACGGGAATGGGATTGACTTTGAGCGTGTCAGGAAAAAAGCGCTTAACCTTCGTCTCATCAAGGAAGAAGCGTCTCATAATAAAAATATTCTTGTACAGGTTATGTTTACGCGCGGCTTTAGCTCCGACGAAGCGGACGGAGCCAATGACACGGGTTTGAATCTGGTTTACAACAAAGTGCGTGAATTGAACGGTTCCATAAAAGTACAGAGCCAGCCGGGAAAAGGGACCGCTTTCATTATTATCATCCCAAAGGAGCGGTAGACATGCTGAAAGAATACATAATGCCTTTTGTCAAAGAGTGTGAAGAGACGTTTGTTAATACGGGAGACATCAAAATCACGGCGGGACGTCCGTATGTCACCGAAGTCTGTTTAATCAATCAGGGGGATGTTTCAACGATCATAGAGTTTTCAGGCGATGTTGCCGGCGCGATAGCCATATCCATGGACAAATCGTCCGCCTTAAAGCTGGCTGATATAGTAACCGGCTCATCTCACAGCGAGATGGATGATGAGGTTGTAGAGGTTGTCAGCGAGCTAGTGAATATATTCACCGGGCAGGCGAAACGGCATTTTGAAAAGATCGCCGCTCTATTTATATCTTTGCCGATTGCTGTTGTTAATGGAAAATTTTCAAGACCGTTTTACAGCGAAAGCAGATATATCGCCATACCATTCGCCTTTTTGGAAGATTCGGAATTCATTCTAACTATAAGCATCAACGACGAAGCGTCCGTCCTACCGGGGGTGGGGTGGGGTAGCGCACCATGATAAATTGGACAAGTGAACTCATATTCCACTATTCTATATTGCAATTCCGGTAGGATTGATGCGGGAATTCCCCACACGGGCAGCCTTGTTTTGTATGGCGGTCGCCCGCACTCTCGCCATATTTGAGCTATCCTTCCCGTGTCCCGGGGAGCCAATCTGCCATATTTGTTTCCTTTTCTCTGTTGTCCGTTCAGACGGACAGTTCATTTTTCCAGAAAAACATCTTGATTTCCCCGGAAAATTCTTTGATTGCCGGGGCGAATGATCCGTTTTCCCCGGCAAATGCGCCGTCCGCTAGGCGGATATACACCATCGAGCCTTTCCCAAAACGCGCGGAGCGACAGTTTTGGGAAAGCTGCCTTAGATGTAGAGTGAAAAAGTGGGCTTTAGACCGCTTTTTCAAAAGCATTTCACAAAACCAACCCGAACACAGTTCGCAAACACAGTTCGCGTTTTGGGAAAGGCTCCCTATTTACACCGTATAGATTTTTGGCCCTTCGGCGAAACTGAATGCCTCCACTTCTTCAACATCAATGTAAAAAATTCTGAAAATCGGATTATCGGGAGTTTTATAAATCCCTTTTATGCCGGGGTTTTCATCAAGCGCCCGCGCTTTCAACCCCGCGTCTTCAACAAAAACCGCCTTGCCGTTCACCGACAAAACCGGGTTAAAATCCTGTGGATAAACGCAAAACGACACATTGGGATTTGCCTTCATCTGGGCATAGACTGGTTTTTCACTGTTAGTGCAAAAATACACCTTGTTGCCGTCTGAAAACAAGTGTTGAAATACCCTTGTTTTTAGTTTGTTTCCGTCCGCCGTTGCTAAAACCCCGTTGGGGTTTGCCTTTAAGATTGCCGCAAAGTCAATCATGTTATACCTCCAAAAAAATTGTTTTATGGCTTGTATTCTTTAGCCGCTATGGATATAATAATACTGTAAGCATCCTATAGTCAATATAGGATCATAATATTTTGTAGTATCTTTTGAGTGCCATAGTATACTTTTGGTAACTATTGGAGGGGTGTATGTTGAAACGCTCTTATTTGCCCGATTGTCCGGTCGAGACCGCTCTTATGATGATGGGCGACCGTTGGAAAGCGCTCATTGTTCGTGATTTATTGACCGGGACCAAACGTTTTGGCCAATTAAAAAAGGGGCTTGCGGGAATATCGCAAAAAGTTTTGACAGACCATCTGCGCATTATGGAAGAAAACGGACTTGTCAACCGCAAGGTGTATGCGGAAGTTCCCCCGCGTGTCGAGTATTCTCTCACTGAATTGGGTAAAAGCCTCAAACCAATCTATGACGCAATGTGGCAATGGGGAGAACAGTTTAGGGAAAAAATGAATGGGGGAGCCTGTTCCAAAACTAATTGACTGTGCGCTACCGCACGCGGTTTTGTCCAAGCTCTTGCAGTTTTTCAGGCTAAAGCCGAGTTTTAGCCTGAAAAACTGCGTTTTTAAAGGTTGCTGTTCCAAAACTTGAGGTTTTGGAACAGACTCGGGGAATAAATTTTTGGAGAATGCGGCGGGTGTGCCGAAGACGCTGTCGCCAGCCGTGCAGCCAGTTTTGTCTTGTGTTCATGCGGGTATTCCGGCATTGGGAGTTAGGACGCAAATTTCAGGCGGCATGGACGCCGCCTGCCACAATGAATTTGGGCATAAAAAATGTCCGTTTATAGTTGCCTGAACGGTCAAGGGAGAATAAATATTTTCCAATTTCCTCGACGGTTAAGCGGGAGAGCGGTTCATTGCCCCACTGTTCAGTGACCTTTCTTATGATGGCCCGCCCCTCTTGCATGGTATTGGGGTCAAAGGGCTTGCCTAACTGGATACACCGGTTCATATGATCGCTTTCCGGGAAAAACATTTTTTCCGCGATAGTCTTAATGAGAACCGCGTCACTGGACTTTACCCCTTTGGGTAGACAGTATTAAGCGGCTTCACCTGAGTTAAACCCATCAGGGGCGGCATAGTCAAGGGCCGAATGCGGACGCGCCCGGTTGTAATACGCCTCAATG
>JAIRLZ010000190.1 GCA_031259035.1 Treponema sp.
GCGGAAACCGCCAAGAAAACGAAGTTTTCTCGCAGCCCCTTTATCGGGGTTTTTATGGCTTTTTTCAACGAAAAAACCATAAAAACCTACAAGCGCAACAGGCTGCTAGCTAGACTGAGGCGCGGAATGACCTAGCCGTTGCGGAGGGCGAGGGGCCTTAGCCTCGAAGCGCAAGCAGGCTTGTCATGCGCAGTAAACCCGTGTTTTTATTTCCATTGGGGGTTTAATACCCCGCCCCTTGGGGCGGTTAGAACTGGGGGTGCGGGTTATTTTTTCCCCCGCATACGCAAAGATTTCAAGGAGAAATCTTCAATACCCCGCCGCTTGCGGCGGGGATTATTTATTTTTAACTTTATGATTTCCATGTTTTCAAGGCCGTCATTGTCAACAACTTTGACCGCTATCGTGTGAATGCCGGTCTTGAATACCTGTATTTGTTTCCCTTCCTTGTCGATAATAATCGACGGCCTAAAACCTTTCTCCGCGTTGTAGGTAAAATCCCAGCTATAAAATTCAATGCCGGCGGCGCTTTGCCCCGCTGCAACCAGTTCTATTTTCCGCCCGCCTTTCTCGTCCTTTTCCAATTCATTGATATGAACGCCGATTGAAGGCTTCGTGGCTATGGGGATTATTTCTTCAACCGTTACCAGCTTTATGATGCGGTCTTCCTTGTTTTTCAGACGGGCGACTTCTTCAATAGCTCCCTTGCCGAAAGAAAAAGCGATAATATACCCGATGGGCTTCTTCGCCGCGATGTTTTTATCAAGCAGTGTTTTGTCAAAACGCTGAAGCGCCGCGACAAAATTGTCTATGACATTGCGCCCGATATTGTCTGACCGCTTTACCTGTATCGACGTACCGTCGCCTGTCTTGCCGTCAAGCCCCATGTCTCCCCGCTGTTTGGCGTTAGGCGTCCCGCCGAACTGCCGGACAATCCAAGCCTCAAACTGAAAAGCGTCCTTGTAACGGAGGGTGTCATAGTCGTATTTGTGAAGCTGCACCGTGTAGGGGGAACTGAACAAGTCCGCCTGTTTCTGCAAGCGCAATTCGGTAACTTTTACCGCCATCGCCGACTGGTCGATGCCTATCCATTGCCGGCCCAGCCTGTCCGCGACGGCAATGGTCGTGCCGCCGCCCATAAACGGATCAAGAACAGTGTCGCCTTCGTTGCTGGCGCATTTGATAATTCTTTCTAATAAGGCTTCGGGCTTTTGCGTGGGGTAGCCTATGCGTTCTTCCCTGTTTCTGAAAACGCAGTTATCCCAAAAATTATTGACGCTGGAACCGGGCATCTCGTCAAGATAACGTTTTAGATACGGCCTGCCGTTAGTCGAAAAATAAATAAGCCCTTTGCGCTCAAATTCTTCCAGATGTTCTTTGGAATACGCCCAGTATCTACCAGCAGGCGGCCTGTAGTTATGCCACTCGAAGCTGGTATCCCCGCCCGGTTTAGCCGCGGACAGCTCCGATGCCTTAAAGCGCCTCCCGTCCGGATCGATCTTGTTATAAGCCGCGGCGACATAATCGCTTGTATACCGCTCAAACTGTGTGTTAAACGTAAACTGTTTAACATCTTTCGCGTAAAAAAAGATAATATCCGTAATCCGTCCAAAATGCTTTGCGCCCTGGCGCGCGTCGTTATGCGGATTGGATGACCGCTTCCACGATATTTCATTGATAAGATTATTCATGCCGAAAAGCTTGTCCAGAATATCAACACGAATATAAGCGTCGGCGTGCCAGTCGCAGTGCAGGAATATACTGCCTGTGGGCTTGAGGATACGGTGCATCTGTTCCACCCGCTCCTTGAGCCACGCGATATAGTGATCGACGCCACACGCCCAGCGGTCCTGAAAACTGCGGACTTCCCCCGTATCCCCCCAGATAACCTCGTAGTTGCGGTTGCTGAAAAACGGCGGATCAAGGTAGATGAGGTCAACGCTCTCCGCATCCATTGTTTTGAGGATTTCAAGGTTGTCGCCGAGGATGAGTTTATTTACGGTCATATACGTGAACTCCCGCTTAAAAGGTCGTAGGTATGCGATGATTTTACCACTCTCAGCGTACACCCTTTATGCTTTCTGAAAAATCTATCCTGCGCGTTTTGAAACCTGCTGAAGACGGGATTCCCGGTTACTACCGCATAAGCCTTTTTTTCATATTGCGCAAGCGGCGTCTTTACCATCTCGTTATCTAGTGTCGCGGACAACTGTTTTATCGCCGTTTCAACTTTGTTCCCTTTCATCTCGACAAACACAGCCTTTTTTATTTTAACGCACAATAAAAGGTAATCGCATTTTTTAACCGTATTGTCGGTTATGACACAGCCGTCAATGCTGATTTTCGCCACTGTTTCTTTACTGCCGTTATAAAATGTGATTTCAGTACGCTTTTCTTTACAGACGATGAGCGGCCTCTTATCCTCAAATTCACGGCATTCTTCAAACATTGTTACCAGCCTTGCCGCCGTCAAATTCAATATCCTGCAATGTGTTAAAGATTTCCATGATGCTTTCCGAAACACGGTCGATGGCATCGGCGTTGATAAGATGAGTCTCCTCATCAATAATGCTCGCCGCCCTGCCGCCTTCCAGTGAGTAAGCGGAAAAATGCTCAATATCAATGTGCATGGATTCGGGGATTTCTTTGCATACCGCATCTTTCAGGCCGGGGTTCTGTTTCACCAGATTGCCCGCCTTGATAAGATTGTTGAAAGCCGCAAGCATATACGGGCTGTGGGTGGTAATGGCAAATGTAACTTCATGCTTGGCGTTATACCACAAAAAACTGATGAGCCGGCTTATTTGTTCCTGCGCGTCCGGGAAGAGATGGGCTTCGGGTTCCTCAACATAAATATTGGATATCTTATGGGAATCAAGATGTAAAGAAATGATATAGGCAAAAACAAGCGCCAGGGGCAAGGTTTCCTGCTGGCCGGATGACAGGAACTCAGGGGTAACTTTTTTGCCGTCAGCAAGCCGCAGCAGACTCTCCGAATACAGATACTCGCCTTTCAGAATCGATCGTATAAGCGTCAGCGCTTCCGTCGGGATGTTACATTCAGTCTGCTTTATATCTTCATAGAAAACGCCAAATTCCACGAGGAAGGGATCAATATTATTATTGTTACGTAAAAACTTAAAAAGGTTCTTTTGAAGCAAAGAGAAAAAAGATCTTCCCGCCGGAATAAAAATATTATCAATAAACAGACATCTAGAGCTTTTGTTTGATAATAACTTCAAAATTTTTTGAGTTCTATCAAACTTATCATCATTAAATTCAATCATGTTCCGGGGCGATGGTTTTATATATTGAGCTATTGCTAGAAATCTTTGATTAAGATATATCTCTAATTTCTCTTTTTTCCTTTTCTTGATCCCAAATTCTTTTTTTAATCCTCGGTGATATTCTATATAAAAGTCCTCTTTTTCCCAATAGGATTTTGGAAAAAATGATTCAAACTTATCAGCTAACGTTATATAAAAATCAGAGGCTTTTTTCGAGGTATCGGTAGTAAAATAATAAAGCACAACTTCATCAAAAATCGTCCTGAAAAAATACAACAATTTCGCGCAGAGACTTTTCCCAGCGGACTGCGGGCCGATGATGACCAGAAAATCCTTGACTTCAATATCAATATCCTCCAAGCAGAGGAAATTCTTCACTATCAATCTTTCATTCATATATATACGCCACATCACTTTTGCGCCGCAATCAGCGGCAGTCCGCCAACTGCCGCAACAAAACACTCGCCGCATGCTTTATATCTTCACAAGATCGCGTATGGAGGACTGTCATACGGAAAACCGCGGCTTCCAGCAGTCCGTAAAGAATTTCGTTGATGTCTTTTACTAGAATAGCGCGGAATTCTCCTTTTTTCTTGCCCTCAATGACAATGCTCGAAAGAATATGACGCAGCCGTATGGTTCTGCGCCGGACGTATTTTTCAGGATCGTTGTTGTTTCCGGCAAGACTTTGCAGATAATCAAGGATCGCGGTGAGAAGCCGCTGGTTTCCCATAATCTTATCTATGATGCAATCGAAAATTGATATGAGCCGTTCGCTGTAACTTTGTTCGGCATTTTTATTGAGTTTTTGAATGTCAGCTTCAAGATCGTCCAGCAGTTGTTTTATGCTGTAATTAAATATTTCTTTTTTATTCTTAAAATAGATGTACAGGCTTGTACGGGTGATGGCGCACCTGTCCGCGATTTTTTGAAAAGTCGTATTCTCAAACCCCTGCTCAATAAACACATCAAGCACTTTGCCAAGTATTTCTTTACACCGTTTTTCATGTTCTACCGTGATGGACATACACTCATCATACCATATCGTATTGAAAAAAGTAAGAAGTCATTGATCCGTTGGTGATTTCTTTGCAGGAGTCCGCCTGCTTGCCGAAAAACGATTCAAAACCGGGCTCATCGGTGATAACGCCGAGTTTCCAGCGTGGAAACCGCATCCTGAGACCCGCCATGCCGCTGTACGTGGCTTTCGCGTCCGTTTTGCCGCCCAAACGCCTCCCGTACGGCGGATTGGTGATGATGAAGCCGGCTTCCTTGTCAAGCGCAGCCGCGTCCTCCATAGGCGTCATCCTGATGTTCGGGACGAAAGGGAGCTTCAACTCCGCGCGGACGCCGGACGAAGGGTTTTTCCCCAACGCAATCTCGTACGCCCTGTTTATGTTGGATCTCGCTATGGAAACGGAACGGGCGTCCGCGTCGCTTCCGTAGATGCGGATGACGCGGTTCACATCAACTTTTGCGAGCAATTCTTCGCGCGTCTTTTTTTCCAGCGACTCGTTATGAAAGGCGAGTCCGGAAACCGCGAATGTCCGCATCATACAAGGCGCCGCGTCCCATGCATACAGGGCGGCTTCTATCACGATGGTTCCCGATCCACAAAACGGATCGTACAGGGGAAACTTTCTGCGCCAATTCGCAAGCAACAGGATGGCCGCGGCCGTAGTCTCGCGCAACGGCGCAACGCCGCCCTCGCTCCGGTACCCCCGTTTGAAAAGAGGCTCCCCTGAAAGATCGAGCGACACGGAAACCTGATCTTTTTCGATGTACACCCGTGTTTCCGCGATAAAACCCGTCTCAGGCAGCCGGTTGATCGCGCGCTTTTCACACAGCCGCAACGCCGCCGCCTTGTGAACCATAGCCTGTATGGTGGTCTCCGCCGTCAGTTTGGAACGGTTTATCCGCACCTTGCCGACTCGGACGCCGGCGCCTGCTGGAATAAAATCTTCCCACGGAGCCGAGCGGACGCCTTCAAAGAGCGCGTCAAAGTTGTCAGATG
>JAIRLZ010000280.1 GCA_031259035.1 Treponema sp.
CTGAAAGTTCCCTTGCCGCCGCTCGCTATATCGGAACCCTGCATGGATATGAGCATGGGGTTCTTTGTGTTGCGGAAATAATTCGCCTCCGCAAAGATCGAAGGGCTGTTTGCCGCCGCGCCGATGCCGTATTTGGATACCCCGTCGTAGAAGTTGTTATACACATGGACGTAATGGTTCCTGACCCGCGGGTGGCGGCTGTCGGAGTGATCAAACCAGTTGTGATGATACGTATGATAACCGGGAGTTTCCTTGCCGTTCCCCAGAAGGCTTGACTTCCCCGTGTCCCAGAAGTGGTTGTACGAGTAGGTCATCCAGGTGTTTTCTTTGGTGTCCATGGCGCCGTCGCCCTTGTCCTGATCCGCGTCGCCGCCGGCGTTGCCGTAAAAGAAATCGTTGTTGTGTATCCAGAGATGTTCGCTGTCCTGGGCTTCAAGACAATCTTTGCCGTTGGATTTGGTGAGCATGAAGGCCAGATTCCGTATTTCGACGTTGCTTGCCCTGCTGGTTCTGATCCCCCAGCCGTAGGCTACAGCGTCATCGCCTATTCCTTCAAGGGTAACATAACTGGTTTTACCGTTGTTTTTTCCGTTATCCTTGATCATAATGTCGCCGGCTTCGAGGGTAAAACCGCTTTCGGTTACTTTCCCGATAAAGCGCACCGCCAAAGGACGGTCTTCATAGCCCTTCTGCATGGCGTCCATTAAAATTTTTTTTAATCCGGTAAAAGTTTCCTCTTTTTTCGCGCTCGTCTTTACCGTCAGCGTTACCGTGTCTTTAATGGTATCCGTGATGTACAGGATCCGCGTATCCGGCTTGAGGGTTCCGTTTGCCGTATATGCCCCCGGAACAGCCCCGTCCGCAAAGGCGAAGCCTGAACGGTCATGCGCCGCCACCTGGATGCCGGATGCCTCCCCTTCGCCGGTTTCACTGCCCCCGGCGACAGCCGCCACCTTTATGTTGTAAACGCCCGCCGCAAGGCCGGGAATGTCGGCCCGCCAGTAGGTTCCGTAACTGCGGATAAGGGGGTCGTCGATGCGGGTCCAGGCGGAAACGCCGCCGCCCTTATAGTAAACATTGTATTTTTCCGCGCCGCTGAAGGGCTGCCATGTGACATAAGCGGTTTCAAGCCAGCCTTCCGCCTCTTGAATGATCAGCGCGTCCGGCGGCGGGTTTTCGTTTTCTCCAAGGCCGCCGCCTTCTCCACCGCCTTCGCCGCCTTCTTCAGAGTTTCCGCCGCCGGCTTCTTCACCACCGGCCCCTTCGCCGCCGCCGGTTTCCCCGCCTGCGTTATTGCCGCCGGCTTCTTCATTGGTCGGCTCCACAAGCGGAGGTCTGAGGAGGTCGTTACACCCGGCAAAAAACAACAACACGGCCAGAGCGCCTACCATCGCGTTTGTAAATAATTTTTTCATCAGAGCATTTTCTCCTTCAAAAAGACGCAAACACCCGGGGCTTTTCAGAGGGAAAAGACCCCGGCGTACAAACCTTTTTTGCCCGCGTTGATCGAGGGGGATACCCGCGTTATCCGGGTCCCTCCCGGAGCCGTTCCCGAAACTCCGACGTCCTTTGTCGGAGTTTCGCGGCCTTTGTAGGCATAACCTACCTAGTCAACATATTTAAGCTCGATTTTTGTAATAACAACCGTCATGCTTGACTCGGTTCTAAATTGGAAAAATCCCTCTTTAAGATACTCCTCAGCCCCAGTGTAAGATGAGGGATCAAACTCCACTACAAGGTCCGCCTCTACTGATGGAGCAGCATTATATATTCTGCTCTTGCTTTCCAGAGGAGAATTACCTGCGCTAGTGGTATTATTAAGAACAAATATTTGGAGATTTTTAGTACCCGAAAGCGAAGCAACACTAATGGTCATCTTTAATCTCTTCGAAAAATCCAATGTACCACTCGGAGCTGAGCTGCTAGTAGTGTTAGTAGTACTATTAGAACCGATGACAAGCTGGGCCTGGGTTATACTTATCCCACCATTATCAGAGGTTATAGCTTTATTTATACCCCGGAAAGGCGTACTGGGATCACCCATAGTACCCGTTGCGCCGGCGGCAACCTCCGTCCATGGAGTTTCAGCGGCGTCCCAATAGAATATCACCGGATCATACTCCTCTATGGTTACCTCGAAGGGAGCGGATATTACGGTTTGAGCCTGGTTATTTTTGCCCACCGAAGTGGCGTATACCAGAACCGTACCCGCGCTTACGCCCAGCAACACTCCGGTAGACTCCACAATTGTGGCAATGGACGAGCCGTCACCGCCGCCCCCGGCAGTAAGGGACCAGGTTACTCCCTGTTGGTTTTCCGAGGGGGTGACCGAAGCCGCCAGAGTGATCTTTTTTCCAATAGCAACGGTATTTACGCTAGAGGTTATGGCAACGCCTGTAACCGCGGGGTACGGATTGATGATTACCGCGAAAGGCTCGGAGGTTACGGATTGACTCTGCTCATCTTTGCCCACCGATGTGGCGTAAACGTAAACCGTACCCGCCTGTTTCGCGGTTAGTACGCCGCCTGAAATTTCCGCGTATGCCGAAGCGTCCGACTGTTCGATATTGGACAGTGAAACAGACCAGGTAACCCCCGGTATGGCGGTCTCCGGCAGTACCTTCGCGGTCAGGGTAATTGTAGGATAACCGGCGCCGGGTTCCAGAAGATCAACCGCGCTTTCTCCGCTCACGGTAACGCTCTCGACCGCGGGGGGAGGATCGTCGGTGATGTTAAACTTGAACACGCCCGTCGCTCCGCTCACCGCCGTGGCTCTCACAGTCGCCGTTCCCGTCCCGGTAAAGCTTACCAAGCCTTCTGTGGTAACATTCGCATAATTGGGCGTGTCGTCGATACTCCAGACAAGGGACTTGTCGTCCGCGTCTTCGGGTTCAATGGCGGCGGAAAGCTGGACGCCCCCGTTGGGGAAGCTGGCTAGAGGCGTCTGATAATCATACTCGGCATCCGCCCCAACCGGATTAGCCGTACTGATCGTTACCTCGCTAACCAGTATCGGGGTATGGTACACCGTTTCGGCTCCCTCTTTTATTACGATATTGGAAATCTCCACGTCAACGCCGCTGATAATAAAGCCGGCGTACACGGGCGAAGAAGTACTCACCAGTTCGGTAACAACGTTTTGACCTGATCCCCTCGTCCCGGTAGCTACCTGAGCATTCGGCGCCTCGCTATCATAAAGGGTAAGCGTGTATCCGCTCCCAGTCCGCGCCACCTCGTAAATAAATTCCGTATCATACGAGGAAGTGTTTAACCCTGACGATGAATTATCGCCACCAGTACGGGAGATATACATTGTCTGGGCGTTGTTTAACCCGTTCCGTATGCCCACAAATTTGAGGGGCGCAACAGTTGGATCGGTAAGCGCCCCGGTAAACACGCCGTTATTCCCCGATGTACCCCCAATATTATTCGCGGTGATTTTTACTCGCGCCCGGATGCTCATCTCCCCGGTCAGGGGGGTGTTAAGATAGACGACGGTATACCCGGTATTATTGGCCCAGGTTTGGCCATAGAGCGCATCGGCATTCTTGTTGCTTATTTCATAACTGTTGTCGCCGGTAAGCGCCGGTATTGCCGTACTGGTTCCTTCCGCCGGCGTACCTTCATTGTAGATTAGCAGTTGGGGTTCAACAACGTTTACGGTCAGCTTGAGGCGGGCGCTTTCAATCTTGCTCTGTTCGGCAACCGCCACCCAGTAATCTCCGTCGGGGACGCCGCCCTCTTTGCTCAGGGTAAGGGCTTTGGTCTCGGAAGCGAAGGACGCGCTTACGCCCTCGGACTCCTGTTCCCCCGTAGCCGCGCCGTACACCTTCCATGTTCCTCCGGTATGGGCGCTGGTCAAGGTAAAGACGGCGGACTTCCCGTTTCTAATGGCAACAGAGAGGTTATCCGCCGCGGGCGTTTTGGAAACAAACATCAGTCCGCTCAAATCATAGGGATTATCCTCCCCGCCAAGCTCCGTTGCCAGCCCCCCATAGATATGCACCGCGTGGTACTCGCCGCGGATGTCCCCGTCCTTCTCCATGGTCAGGAACAAATCGTAAAAACCGGCCTCAAGTTCTTCCACGCCCGAAGCGCCGGACTTGAGGTCTTTGTTCACTTTTTCCTCATCCCCCGCTTTCAGAACCAGAGCCGCGCTTCCCGCGCCGGACGGCGGGACGATGTTGTATGTGAAAAAGCCCGTGCCGGCCGCCAGCGGTTTAAGTTCAACCTGAGCCGTTTTGATCTCTCCCGCTTCAACGGCGAGAACCGCGACGCCGGAAGCCGCCGCGTAAACCGTCTCACCTCTGATCCGGTAACCGGTCACCTCAACATTCCAGCTCCCGGCGTCCAGGATGAATTGCTTGCCGTTTAATTCCCCCGCCGGTATTGCGGAATAACTGCTGTCGTCAAACCCTTCCCGGCTGAATTTCACATCGTACGCGGTGAATACGGGATCCGCGGGCAGCAAGGTTCGGGCGCTTTGTCCGACGCCTTCAAGGGTGAGGATCACCCTGCCCGCGCCTCCGTCCGCGCGGCTCTCCGCCGGCGGGTCAATGGTGTCCGCGCAACCCGTCATAAACAAAAAGACACATGCTCCGAATAAAATATTCAACGTTTTTCTCATTTCGTGTTCCTCCATTTCTAGTCTGTTACGGTAAAGGTGATAAGTTTGGAATAATCCGCGTTATTCTTCTTTACCCCTACGGCAAGGGTATGCGTACCCTTGGCAAAGTCTGAGCCATATACGGTGACGGACTTCCCCGCCGCGTCCGCTATGGCCACGCCGTCTTTGTACCACTTATACGCGCTAAAATCTTGCGATACGGTAACGGTCAAGCTGGTGTTTCCAGAGACGCTCAATGTCTGCCCATCCCCGTTTAGGGTGAAGGTTTCATCGGCAGGTCCGGTAAAGCTGACCTGGACTGACCCAACAATAAAATCTTTTACGGTGAGCCTCAGCCGCGCGCTCTCGGTTTTCTCGCTTTCGGTGACCGACACATAGTAAGCGCCGGCGGCGAGATCGGCGCCGGAGGCGGTCAGGGTGAGAGCGGAACCCGCGAAGGTCGCGCTTACGTCGCTCAGGGCCGCTCCGCCCGTTTCGGCGTTGTACACCTTCCATGTTCCCGTATTGGAACTGGTCAGAGTGAAGCTCACGCTCTTCTGAGTCGCCGAGGTTTTGGCGACGGCGGCCGCAGGCGCGTCTATGGTCGGCGTGGCGGACTGCCCTGGAGCCACATAGGGTCCTACGGTGAGTCCCAGCCGCGCGCTTTCGGTTTTCCCATTTTCGGTGACTGACACATAGTAGACGCCGGCGGCGAGATCATCGCCGGAGGCGGTCAGGGTGAGGGCGGAACCCGCGAAGGTCGCGCTTACATTAGTTAGAGCCGCTCCGCCTGTTTCGGCGTTGTACACCTTCCATGTTCCCGTATTGGAACTGGTCAGGGTGAAGCTCACGCTCTTCTGAGTGGTTGTGGTTTTGGCGATGGTGGCCGCCGCCGCATCTATGGTCGGCGTGCCGGACTGCCCTGGAGCCACATAGGGTCCTAGGTGAGTCCCAGCCGCGCACTCTCGGACTTCCCGCTTTCGGTGACCGACACATAGTAGGTGGCGGCGGCGAGATCATCGCCGGAGGCGGTCAGGGTGAGAACGGAATCCTCAAAAACCGCGCTTACATTACTCAGGGGCGCTCCACCCGTTTCGGCGTCGTACACGTTCCATACTCCCATATTGGAACTGGTCAGGGTGAAGCTTACGCTCTTCTGGGTCGGCGAGGTTTTGGCGACGGTGGACGCGGCCGCATCTATGGTCGGCGTGGCGGACACTGGGGCCGCATAGGGTCCTACGGTGAGTCCCAGCCGCACGCTTTCGGATTTCCCGCTTTCGGTGACCGACACATAGTAGGTGGCGGCGGAAAGATCACCGCCGGAGGCGGTCAGGGTGAGAGTGGAACCCGCAAAGACCGCGCTTATAGTGGTCAGGGGCGCTCCGCCCGTTTCGACGTCGTACACATTCCATACTCCCGTATTGGAGCTGGTCAGGACGAAGCTTACGCTCTGTTGAGTCGCCGCGGTTTTGGCGACGGTGTCCGCGCCCGGATTTATGGACGGTGTGGCGGACTGCCCAGGAGCCACATAAGAGCCTACGGTGAGTCCCAGCCTTGCGCTTTCGGACTTCTCGTTTTCGGTGACCGACACATAGTAGACGCCAGCGACAAGATCATCGCCGGAGGCGGTCAGGGTGAGAACGGAATCTTCAAAAACCGCGCTTACGTTGGTCAGGGGCGCTCCGCCCGTTTCGACGTCGTACACGTTCCATATTCCCGTACTGCTGCTGGTCAGGGTGAAGCTCACGCTCTTCTGGGTGGGCGAGATTTTGGGGACAGTGGCCGCGGGCGGACTTATGAGCGGTGGGAAGGACTGCCCAGGAGCCACATAGGGGTCTACGGTAAGAGCCAGCCTGGCGCTTTCGGACTTCCCGCTTTCGGTGACCGACACATAGTAGACGCCGGCGGCAAGATCATCGCCGGAGGCGGTCAGGGTAAGAGCGGATCCCCCCCCCCCCCCCCGCAAAGTCCGCGCTTACGTTGGTCAGGGGCGCTCCGCCCGTTTTGGCGACGTACACCTTCCATGTACCCGTATTGCCGCTGGTCAGGGTGAAGCTCACGCTTTTCTGAATCGCCGAGGTTTTGGCGACAGTAGCTTCTGCTGCGACAGGGACGCCGGATTGTTTCTCACCGGAGCCGCTAGAATTTCGGCACCCCATAAAAGAAACAAGGGTTATCAACGCAAACACGCCTAAACCGGCTGCGAGCCGCGCTGTTTTCAAATTACGATCCTTCATACTAAACTCCTTCTCAAAGAATGTATTGACTTTCTCAATTAGCCGGAAAATTGAATCAAAACCCGGCGCTTTTGAGTATTCCCTATTATCCTATTATCCTGAATTTATCCTGAGAATACCGACATGTTTTTATATTTTTGCGCCATTTTTACTATTGTCTCCTTCCAAAAACTGAAGTTTTTGGAAGGCGGCCATCAAGCGGCGCTATGAAAGGGAGATTGCGGGCTTGTCCATAGCGTTTGCTTTAGGGCATCTTATCACGCTTGCGTGGATTGAAAGTTTCTTGCGAAAACACATGGCATAATCAGCCGCGTATCTTGACACGCTCCCGCATATGCATGTATAATACTATACCATATTCTACATGGAGGGAGAGGCTTTGGCATATAACGCAATATCTTCATATAAAAGCGCCGATATAACAACGGCAAGTCCCGCGCAGTTGTTGGTAAAGCTCTATGATGAGGCTGTCCACCAGTTGGACAAGTCAATCGATCTGTTGGACGAATATGACGACGGGGGGAAAAAAGATCCGGGGAAAATAGAGCCTATCAGCAAAGCGGTAATTAAAACGCAAAACATCATAACTGAGCTTATGGCGTCTTTGGATATGGAACGGGGAGGAGAAATCGCCGCCAATCTTTTTTCTCTCTACTCATGGTTTAACAGAGAACTGTTCGAAGCGAATATAAACCATGACAAGCGGCGGATCACCATTGTCCGCAATATGGTTAGCGAACTTCGGAACACATGGAACGAAGTCGCGTCGACCGCCGCTGTCGGCGAGAAAGGCGCGCCGCCGAAAAACAGCGTCAATATTTCATTTTAGCAGGTTTTGTCTTGGGCGAAATTTCTCCAGAAGAATTAAAGAAACGAGTGGCGATTGTCAAACGCTTTCGTGAACTCCTCATTGCGCAACGAGAGCGGTTTAACGTCTACCTTGAAACCCTTGAGAAACAAAAAAGTATTATGGAAAACGGCGGCGTGGAAGATATACTTGCCTATGTCGAAATGGAAGAAAAAATGGTTTCCGATATTTTTTCTATCCAGAAGGTCATAGTTCCGCTTGAAACGCAGTACCGTTCCCACGTTGGCGTCGCTGGATCCGCCAGCGGCTCCGATATACCGGAAATCCAGACAGCGCTTGAACGTCTCAGGGTGGAGGCAAACAACAAGGTGGAACAAAACCGCGATTTGCTTGAAAAGCGCATGAATGAATTTCGGGAAGCGCTGAAGCCGCTTAGAAACAATCCTTATATAAAACGAAAAGTTTCATTTGCAACGGCAGAATCGGCGTCTTTTTTGGATATAGAAGGCTAGGAGTTTGTTGCGCTTCGCGTCCCAAATCGGAGAAAAGGCGCGTTTTTGCGCCTTTTCTTCCGCTCAAACTCCGTCAAACCGAAGGTTCGCAAACCGAAGGTTCGCAAACCGAAGGCGCGGCAACCCGTAAATCGTGGTTTTCATGGCTTTTTTCAACGAAAAAACCATGAAAACCTGCAAGCGCAACAGGCTGCTAGGCTCCCCGATAATCGGGATTTTTTGCATGAAGGGGCGTCAAGGCGTCCTGAGCAAAAAATCCACAAGCGCAACAAACTCCCAGGGGAGACTGACGGCGCGGCGGCATCTGAAATTTTTCTTCAGAGTTTTTTCAAAATAGGATGTTGGAAAAGTCTCTTGACATAATGCTATTCTTTTACTAGTATAATGTTGAAAAGGAAATTCGCTTCCAAAAGAAAGAATGGTTGTGAACGAATATATTGTTCAGGCAAGATGCAAAATTAACCTTCACTTGGAGGTGAAAGACCGTAGACCTGACGGTTATCATAATTTGGAGAGTGTTTTCATTCCATTGGAATGGGGGGATATTCTTTCTTTTGACACGCTTGATCAGCAGGGTATATGCGATCTGCGAATGTTCTGGAATATACCCCATAGGAAACGTGAGGAAACCTTTCACAAAACCTTTAGTGATATGCCGGTTGAAAAAAATATCGTGTACAAGGCGGTTTCCCTTTTTAGGGAGCGGACCGGCTGGGACACGGGGATTCGGATTGCGCTTGAAAAAAGGGTTCCGGTTGGGGCCGGTTTAGGCGGCGGGTCGGCTGACGCGGCGGCGGCGTTGTTGGCGCTTGACGACGTGGCTGAAACGCGGCTGCCGTTTGGCGAGTTGCGTGAAATGGCCGCAGAGCTGGGAAGCGATGTGCCGTTCTTTTTGTACAAAACGCCGGCGTATGTTTCCGGACGAGGAGATCGCATAGAGGAGGCGGCGTGTCCATGGAATTTCTGGGCGCTTTTGGTTGTTCCTGATTTTGAAAGCGACACCGCTTCCGCTTTTCGCGCATTGGATGAAGAACGGGAAAATGACGGCGGTTTTTCGCGTGGTGACAAGCTGAAATCTTCTCCAAGCGGGAAAGCGTTGACGGGCGGTTTGAAAGATCATCCTTCAAACTGGCGTTATTACAATGATTTTTTATCTTTATTTTTAAAAGGAGAGCATAAAAAAGAGTATTCTGTTATATTTGAAACGCTTAAGAACGGGGGCGCTGATTTTTATAGTTTGTCCGGCTCCGGTTCTTGCTGTTTCGGCGTTTTTACTCACAAAGATGCGGCGGAATATACCAAAAAAGCGCTGGGGAAGGGTAAGAATTTCGTTCAAATAATTCAATTCACCTCTTGCATTTTCTAAAGAAGTAGTGTATTGTGTATCTATGTTTTTGAAGGAGGTGGGTCATGAAGATTACCGACATCAGAATCCGTAAAGTGTCCGGTGAAGGAAAGCTCAAGGCGTACGTAACGGTTACTTTTGATGACTGCTTTGTGGTGCATAATGTAAAAATTATTGAGGGGAAAAGCGGGGCCTTTGTCGCAATGCCGAGCCGGAAGACCAGTTCTGGAGAGTATAAAGATGTAGCGCACCCAATTAATCCCGAATTCAGGGCGGAACTACAGAAAGAAATACTGAATAAGTATGAATCCGGAAGTGACGATCCGACTCTGGAAATATAAAAAATGGAACATCTAAAACTTCGGTTTTAGATGTATTCCCTTGGGACGTAGGCAAGAGGTAAGCCACCGGGTTTTGGCTCCGGCACGCACAGGTTCGAACCCTGTCGTCCCAGATAGTAAAATTGATTTTTTAAAATGCGAATATATCACGCTCCTTGCAGGCGCTGTGGAGTGAAAATAAATGAACAGTTGGAGAAACCATGAGTAAACTTGTATTGTCGGCAAAAAAAAGGGAGAAAAGCGGCTCTATTTTAGCTCGCAATCTCAGAAAAGCGGGGCGTATACCGGCGGTTATATACGGACGAACAGGGACGTCTGTGTCTATTGATCTTGACGCGAAAGAGTTTTCCGGCAACATAAAAAACATCACCGGAAGTACCATCGTAACGGTGGATGTTGACGGGCAATCCTACGACGCTTTTGTGAAAGACACGCAACGCAATATTTGCGATGGCAGCATTCTGCATGTTGATTTTTACGCGGTTGAGAAAGACATTGCCATGCGGGCGAAGGTTCACCTTCTGGTTCAGGGAAACCCCGTTGGCGTACGGGACGGCGGAACCCTCGAATTGCCCCTGCACGAGATCGAAGTCGAGTGCCTTCCCAAATATCTGCCTGAGCGGATTGTGGTTGATATTTCCGGGCTCAAGGCGAACCAATCCATTCACGTGCGCGATATTGCGTTGGGTGAGAATGTCAGGCTCGTTTCTTCCGGCGATCAGGTTGTGGCGTTGGTGAAATTCGCTAAAGCCGCGTCCGCCGCTTCTGAAGAGGAAGCCGGGTCCGAAGCGGGCGCCGCCTCTGAAAAGAAATGAGGTTTTACCGCAAAGCCTTTTTACATGAACGATTTTGAAAAGAAGATTGCCGGCGGATTGGGCGACTGGTCCGTCGGCTCTTTGTTTTTGACAGCCGTTTCAGGCGGCGCGGATTCTACGGCGCTGCTGGTTGCGATGGCCGGTATAGCCGGTGAACGCGGCTTCAAGCTGCGTTGCCTGCATGTGGATCACGGCATTAGACCTGAAGCCGAGCGGCAGGGCGACGCGGAAGCCGTCGAGCGGTTGTGCGCCCGTTTTGACGTGCCGTGTACCATTGCGGTCATTCCGCCGGGAAAAGTCGAGCGAACCGCAAAAGAGCGGGGCATCGGCATAGAGGCCGCGGCGCGGCTCTTCCGGCGCAGGGCTTGGGAAAAAGAGTTGGCGCGTATCCACGCGGAACGGGTTCTCGTCGCCCATACGGAAGACGATCTGTTGGAAACCATATTGATGCGTTTTCTAAAAGGCGCTGGCCCCGCCGGGCTTGCGGGTATGAAACGCGAACGGCGCCCTGTGTTTCGCCCCATGCTCTCCGTAACCCGCGCCGAAGTACTGCGTTACCTTGAAGCGCAAAGCGTTTCCTTCCGAACCGATTCTACAAACAGCGACATATATTATCTGAGAAACCGCGTCCGCCTTAAACTCATCCCTTTTCTGGACGCATTTTTTTCCGAATCAACGCCGGCGTGGAGAAAGAATGTGCTTGCGGGCGCTGAAACGCAGCGTCATGTCGCCGGTTTTCTTGAAGAGGAAGCCGCCGCCCGCGTCAAGTGGACTGGTGAGGCGGGCGGCGGCGGGGGAAAAACGGCTGCGGCGGCGGATTTTTTTTCTTTGCCGGAAATTGTGCGGGAAGAAGCCCTCTTCAGGGTGATAGACGAGCTTAACCAAGCGGAAGAAGCGCCGACGCCAAGACGCGCTGTATTGCGGCTTTTCTGCCAGGGCGGTAAGAATGCGGTCGAGACGGGCGCGGTGAGGATTTCAAAAGAGAAGGGTAGGGTGGTCGTCGCGGAGCGGCAAAAATTTTCAGAAACAGGTTTTGCTTTGTTCATTCAAGGCGGGCGCGACGCATCTGAAGAACAAACGTACGGTTTGGCGCAAGGTATGTTGATTAAAAAAAACGGAAGGTATATAATAGGAAAAGAAAAAATCGAAGTGGCTGAAGGACCGTTTCCCGCAGTGATCCATTCTACAAGCAACGGAAAAATAGCGGTCGATTATAGTGGAGGTGTCAATGGCTAATGATATAAATCGAAAAAACAAACCGGCTCCCGCAGCCTTGGTGTTTTTGATTGGGGCGCTTGTTCTTGTCGGCGCGACTTTTTTTAGGCCAACAACGCCGGCTGCGCAGGTGTTGCCGTATTCCGGGTTTATGAATCAGCTTGAACAAAAAAATATAGATAAAATTGTTATCGTTGACGACAGCATGATAGAAGGAACGCTCAAAAAAGGCGGTTCCTTTAAGACCGTCATCCCTTACAACGATCCCACGTTGCTGCCCAAATTGCTTGAAAACGATATTGCTGTGGAAGGCGGTTCATCCAGCAACCCCCTGTTGCGGATAGCGTTTGAACTGCTTCCGTGGCTTATAGGATTTGCTTTCATTTATTTTATGATGAGAAACATGCAGGGAGGGGCTGGCGGCAAAGCGTTTCAATTTGGAAAGAGCCGCGCAAAACGGTACCAAGAGGGAGAAAAAAAGATAACCTTCGCCGATGTCGCGGGGCAGAAGGACGCCAAGTACGAGCTTGAGGAAGTGGTCGCTTTTCTGAAAAATCCCCAGAAATTCACGAAAATGGGGGCGAAAATACCGAAAGGCGTGCTGCTTGTCGGTATGCCTGGCACCGGCAAAACCCTTATGGCGCGGGCGGTCGCCGGAGAAGCGGGCGTTCCTTTTTTCCACATGTCAGGCTCTGATTTTGTGGAGATGTTTGTCGGCGTGGGCGCAAGCCGGGTGCGCGACCTTTTTGACCAGCGGAGAACAAGCGCCCCGTGCATCATTTTTATTGACGAGCTTGACGCGGTTGGAAGGACTCGCGGCGCGGGATATGGCGGCGGTCACGACGAGCGGGAGCAGACTCTGAACCAGATTCTTGTGGAGATGGATGGTTTTGACGCACAAGAAGGCGTCATTATGCTGGCGGCGACAAACAGGCCGGACGTGCTTGATCCC
>JAIRLZ010000284.1 GCA_031259035.1 Treponema sp.
GAGGGTGTTGCTGTTGGACGAGCCGCTCTCGGCGCTTGACGCGAAACTCAGGCAGCACATGCTCATTGAGCTTGATCAGATACACGACAAGATCGGCATCACCTTCATCTACGTCACCCATGATCAGACCGAGGCGTTGTCGGTTTCTGACCGCATCGCGGTGATGAATTCGGGCGATGTGCTCCAGGTCGGCACGCCTTATGAAATCTACGAAAGCCCCTCAACCGATTTTGTAGCGAGATTCATCGGAGAGACAAACCTCTTTGACGGCGTGGCCGCGGCTGTGAAGAAACTCGACAAGCCGGATAAAAACGGCGACATTGAGTACATGGTCGAGCTTGACATACCGGCGCTTGGCAAGGTGAAAGTAACCACCATTGACGTGGTGGAGGTTGGACAGACCGTGAGCTTCACCGTGCGCCCTGAAAAAATCGTCATTTCTACGGAAAGACCGCCGTCAAAGCGGGAAGACATCAACCTCTTTCAAGGCGTAGTCGACGAGCCCATCTATTCGGGCTTCCAGACTAAATTCTACGTCAAGGTGACGAACTCCGCCGCGTCCGCGGATGCGTCAGCAAGCGGCGCCCTTATCCGCGCTATAAAACAGCACTCAAAGTACTCGGACGAAGGACCGGATATTGAGTGGAAAGACTCAGTCTACCTTTCTTGGAGCGCCGCGGACGGGTACATTGTTGAGGTGAAGCAATGAGTTCCTGTTGTGGCGCCGGCAAGACGGGAGTCCCGAAAAATTACGGCGAACGGAAGCCGGGCGGCGGGCGCGGCGCGGGCGGCGGCGAAAAAGCGTCCGCGGTGAAGCGCAACTTTGGACTGATGTACTCGCTCGCAATGGGCGCATGGTTCACCGTGTTTTTCCTCGCGCCGCTTGTCATCATCGTCGTGTACAGTTTCCTCAAAAAGGGGTTGTACGGCGGGGTCGTATGGCAATTCTCCCTTGACGCTTACAAGGGGTTGCTGAACCCAACCCTTCTCGTCGTCACCGGGCGCACGATCGCCGCCTCCATCGCCGCCACCATCATCACCATTCTGATAGCCTTGCCCTGCGGTTATTTTATGGCGAAAAGCCGGAATCAAACCCTGCTGCTCCTGTTGATTATCATCCCCTTCTGGACGAATTTCCTCATCCGAGTCTTCGCATGGATGAATATTTTAGGCAACAACGGTTTCTTGAACGAGTTTCTTATGAGAATGGGGCTTATCAACGAGTATATACACTTTCTCTACAACCAGAATGTCGTGATCCTCGTACTGGTGTACATGTACCTGCCCTACGCCATATTGCCCCTTTTCTCCACCATAGACAAATTTGATTTCTCGCTTTTGGAAGCGGCGCGGGATTTGGGCGCGACCAAATTCATGGCTATTATCAGAATTTTGCTTCCAAACATCAAGAGCGGCATTTTTACAGCGGTGCTGTTCACCTTCATCCCCATATTCGGGGCTTACGCGGTGCCTCTCCTTGTGGGCGGCATGAATTCCTACATGCTCGGCAACACCATCGCGGACCAACTCACCAAAAGCCGCAACTGGCCCCTTGCCTCCGCGATCTCCATGACGCTTACAATTATCACCACTATCGGCGTGATTGTGATGATGGGATTGCAAAGGCGCGAAACCCGGAACGCATCCAACGCGAAGGGAGGGGCGAAATGAACATCAAAACCATTGTCCATCAAGTCATAACGTCAATCAAGATCGGGCAGCCTCAGACCGAAGCGGCGAAACACGCGCGCAGGGCGATCAGAAAGCCGCTCTTTTCTTTCTCGCAGGTGGTGTTCTGCGCGACCATTATGTTTCTCTTTCTGCCGCTGTTCGTTCTGATCCTGTACTCGTTCAACGCAAGCAAGGGCATGAACTGGAGCGGCTTTTCGTTTGTCTGGTACGAGCAGCTTTTTTTTCACTCCCGCGATCTGTGGCGCGCGTTTTGGAACAGCATGTTCATAGCGGCGACCTCCGCGGCGACGGCAATGGTCATAGGCGCCTTGGGCGCGATTGGCGTAAACTGGTACCGCTTCAAACTGCGAAACTATGTGCAGACTGTTTCCTTCCTTCCCATGATTCTGCCGGAAATTATCATCGGCGTAAGTTTGTCCATCTTTTTCGCCGGCATCAAACTGAAGCTGGGCTTGCTCACCATCTATATAGCGCATACGACGTTTAACCTGCCCTTTGTCTTCCTGATGGTCATGGCGCGTCTTGATGAATTCGATTTCTCCATCATTGAGGCCGCGCACGATCTCGGCGCGAATGAGCTGCAAACGCTTTTAAGGGTGACGATTCCTATATGTATGCCGGGCATCGTGTCCGGTTTTCTCACCGCCGTCACCATAAGTTTGGAGGATTTCGTCATCACCTACTTTGTCGCGGGTCCCGGCTCCTCTACGCTGCCCTTGTACATCTACTCGGCGATACGATTCGGCGTTTCGCCCGTGATAAACGCCTTGTCCGTGGTGATGATTCTCGGAACCGTGGCGCTCACCTATCTGCTGCGCAACTTCCTCAAGTACATCGCGGCAAAGTAGCGGCGCCGCAGGCGCGGCCCTTGCCTGAAACGGCGCGAGCGCCAGAGGTGCGATTGAAACGCAGGTCGGCGAGGTTCGGCATAAAAATTGAAGCGCGGCCGGACTCTCGTTCTTAGCGGCGCGTCCCTAGCAGCCTGTTGCGCTTGTAGGTTTTCATGGTTTTTCGTTGAAAAAAGCCATGAAAACCACGATGTATGGGTTGCCGCGCCTTCGGTTTGCGAACCTTCGGTTCAACGGAGTTTGAGCGGAAGAAAACGCGCAAAAATGCGCCTTTTCTCCGATTTGGGGCGCGAAGCGCAACAAACTCCTAGCTGTCCTCTTCCCGCGACAGCAGAATCACCGGCTCATGCAAGTCTTGAACGCCATTTGCGCCTATACGGACGCGCCTGAGCGAAAGGTTTCCATCAGGGTAGCTCACCGCGTAGGTTTCACGGGAATTGTCCTCATGGCGGAGTTCCAGCGCGTCGAACTCGTTAAGCGTATAGAAACTGTACCTGCCCTTTTGAACAACGCCGCCTAATGTGAGTTCATACATTCCATCGGTTGAAAAATGGATTCTGCCGATAATGCCGTTGTACACGGCGTTGATATACGCCGGGACTGTCCGAACCGGTGTGGAAGAATCGGCGATGACGGTGGCGGCTTTCCGGTAAGAGCCGTCCCAGCCCGCGTCATTGCCTATTTTAAGCCTGACATCTTCAAAAACCTTTACCCGTATGCTTTCAAGCGATTCAAGGGCGATGTCCAAAGAACGGCGCAGAGTCTGGACGGAAATATTTTGAGTTGAAATGTACAAACCGTACCTCGTCGCGCCCGAATTTTGCCACGTGAACACCTGCTGGGTCTCATCCGTATAAAAAATCGCTTCTTTATTGAGAGGATCAAAATAGATGTATTGGCGGCTGTCTATGGCGCCATCCGGACGTACAAAGTACCATAATCCGGTGAGGAACGTTTCAAACCCCCTTGCGCCGCCGCTTAAAATCTCTCTGACGCGCCGCTCTTCCACCTGTTTCCCCGGCATACGGATCATCCCGCTTTGTTCGTATTCGTTCTTTTCGGCGTTATAGGTGTAGATAATCTCAACCTGATCCAAAATATTGGGAGATTCCGCATCCCGCCCATAGGCCGTTATGGGGAAATCCTTTCCATCGCTCAAGCCCACCTGATAGGCTTGGGTGCGCTCGACGCGCTGAATGGTGATGGCGCCGTCAATCTGAATTTCGGCGATCTTGTCAAAGGGCGCGGACATTGCCGCCGCCTGCGCATTCTGGTTCCACCGGAACGCGGTCAGCGTATGCTCTCCGCCGTTCATGCCGCTTACAACGACGCATGGAACACGGTCGCCTATCATGTCCACCGTATATAACTCAAGGGTGCCGGGACCGGTGACAAGGGTTTTCGCATCCCACACCCGTTTATAGACATTTTCCGTTTCATCAAAATCAACGTAGGCGATATAGACGCCGTCGTCACTGTCCGCCAGATTCCGGTACGCGAGGATCTGCTCTTCCTGTACATCCGCGTCAAAGTTTTCATTCAGTACGACCACTAAAATTTCCCAGTCTTCCAAAGAGATTTTCGTGTGTATGCTGTCATTGTACACGATGTCGGCGCCTGCCGCGACACCCGCCGCGTTATTGTAAATTTCTTCATCAGAACTAGCCTCATGGCGTTCAATGACGCGGGTTTGCCTGATTTCCTTTGGTTTCTCAACCTCCTGCGCCACGCGCAGGGTGTTGGGGAAAAAGACCAGCAACACGATGACCGCCGAAGCCGCGAAAAAACAAATAATGGTTATCAGCTTTGAAATTTTTATCGTCATGGCTGTTTACATCCCGCTTAAATACAAAATAGCCCGCTTAAAAAGCAGCTTCTCTTTTTCAGACGCGGACGGCGATCCGTCAAGGGCGCCGTCCGCTTTCAAAGCCGCTTCAGCCTATGAAAGCGCTACGGCGTCGGCGCGTTTGTCATAGCCCATCGCAGCCAACGCTTCAATGAGGTCGGCGTAAGGAGCGGTTGTTTCCGCCGAAGCCGCCGGCGCCCGCGTCAGTTTGCCTTTCAGGGTTAGAAGCATCTTCTGCGCGGTTTTCTTGCCCAGTCCGGGAACATTCTCAAGCCGCGCCAGATCTTCCGAATCAAGCGCCCGCTCCAACTCCTCCTGGCTTATGCCGCCCATGATCTTAATCGCGCCTTTCGGCCCGATTCCATCGACTTTGAGCAGTTCCAGAAAAGCGGCGCGGCGCGTCTCATTGCGAAATCCATACAGCCTCATGCCGTCTTCTTTGTGGTACACCCACGTCCACACTCTGGCTGTCTCGCCAACGTCCGGCAACTGCGCGTTGTCCATTGCGGGAATGATGACATCCCATTCCACGCCGCCGGTTGCAAGATAGAGCGCATCGTTTTTTTTCCCGGTGATGGTTCCTTGTATACTATTGAACATATAGACCTCTATGCGGGGGAACGCCGGCTCGCGCTGTCGTCCCAATGCCTGCGCTTAGGACGCGCTCGCGTCCCCACCGCATTGCGAAAAGTATACCATAGTTTTGAGAAAATGGGAAGAGGAAGAACATGAAGCCCGGCGCCGTCACGGACACACAGCCCGCGCGCAAAAAATTCTCTTCAATGCCGCCTTACGTGAGATCACGCGCCCTCTTGACAATAAGCGATAATAGGGATAAGATTATTAAGTATGATGACCAAAAACAAGGCGATGAAGATATTTGTTCTTTCTAGCGTCGTATTTGCCTTTTGCGTCTGTATATGTCTTTTTAATGGTAAGACTTTAAAGTCTCCTATTTTCCAGAGAAAAACAACCTTTAAAGAAGTCGCTTTCGTTAAATACGAGAAGGACGGAAACCTATACGTCGTCGATTCTGGATTCCTACGCCTCGTATGCATGACTCCCCAAGGCCATATAAAATATATCGTCAGCATAGATAAGACCAGGGACTACACCAAAATATTCGACATCGCTGTGGACGAAGACGGCAACCTCTACGCGCACACAATGAAAAGCGCGTATAACGAGGA
>JAIRLZ010000290.1 GCA_031259035.1 Treponema sp.
TGAGAAACACCCGCTTCTTCCTGATTTTACAAGACAGCACCTGTAGGACGACGGACGCCGCTTCCAAAACAAACACTCCTCCTATGATAAGCGCCAACATTTCTTTCTTTATAATAAGAGAAATGACCGCAATGACGCCGCCCAAAGAAAGCGCCCCCACATCGCCCATGAACACTTCCGCGGGATGGGCGTTGAACCACAGAAAGCCCACACACGCGCCTACAGCCGCGAGGCAGAACACCGTAACGTCACCCGCGCCTTGTATAAACGGTATGCCCAGATACGCCGAATAATCGGCGCGTCCTGAAAGGTATGAGAGCAACGCCAGGGCGATGAACATCAGCAAAAGCAAGCCCGCCGCAAGCCCGTCAAGTCCGTCCGTGAGATTCACCGCGTTGGACTCGCCTACGATGAGCAACACGGCGAAAGGTATCCACAACGCGCCCAGATCGCACACGGGGTTTTTGAAAAACGGAAGGTATAGGAGCGTGGTCTCCTCATTTCTTGAGAAATAGAGGATAAGCGTTACGGCAATAGCGATGGCGAACTGTCCGGCCAGTTTGCCCCGCGCTGAAAGCCCGTCCGAATTGTGTTTGGTCACTTTAAGGTAGTCGTCCAGAAACCCGATAAACCCCAGCGCGGCGAAGGAGCCGGTGATGATCCAAATATGCGGGTTCTCTAAATCCTGCCATAGCACGGTGGAAATGATCATGGAGAAAATAATGAGAACGCCCCCCATGGTCGGGGTTCCCGCCTTCTTGAGATGCGTTTCGGGACCGTCAGAGCGGATCGTCTGCCCCATTTTCAGCCCTCTGAGCGCCTCAATGATGCGGGGTCCCGCTATATAACAGATAAGCAGGGTGGTCAGCGCCGCGTAAGCCGCCCGAAAGGAGAGGTATTGAAACACATTAAAAGGCGTGAAATATTTTACAAGCGGATATAAAAATTCTAAAAACATACGTGTTCCTTACATGAATTCGGCGGCAGTTTTACCTTATTCTCCGCCCGCGGTCAACGCCGCCGCAAGCCGCTCCAAGGCGCAGCCACGCGAGCCTTTAAGCAGCGCTAGATCGCCTTCCTGAACATAACGCGCCGCCGCGTCTATCAATTCTGCCATATTTTCTGTAAAAAAGAAAGGTTTCTTCGCCGGTTTTTCACTCTTTTCGAGGATTTCGGCTATCACCCGTGTTTCCGCGCCGAAAAGGCACACAAAATCAGCCTGAGAGCCGGCAAGCAAACGCCCTATCCGCGCGTGGGCGGCTTCGGAATAGGCGCCCAATTCCAGCATTGAGCCGATGACATACATACGCCTGCCGCCCCACGCGACGCTATCGCACAATTCAATGGCCGCCGCGGTTGAGGACGGATTCGCGTTGTAACAGTCCTGAACAAGGGTGACGCGCCCCCGTATGATTTCGCTTCTGCCGAAAAGGGGTTTGACGGACTCAAGCCCCTTCTTTATGGAGGAAACGGCTGCGCGCGTTTCTTGGGCGATGGCCACGGCTGCGAGCGCGTTTTTTAGGTTGTGCGTTCCGGGCAGGGGAAAACGGATGCGTTCTCCGTCAAGCTCAAGCTCCGAGCCGTCAAGCCCCAGACTGGCCGCAGGACACGCGGTCTCGTAAAACACCACTTTCCCATTGACTCCATGGGCAAGAAAATCACGGAACGCATCGGAAGCGGGGATAAGCGCGGTTTCTTTGCCGGTGAAGCCGGAGAAAACAGCTTTCTTTTCAGCGGCTATGGCTTCCAGAGAACCCAGCATACCGATATGCGCATCGCCTATGTTGGTGATAAGCGCGATATGCGGGTTGAGTACGCGGCTCAACTCGCGGATTTCTCCGGCGCGGTTCATGCCCATCTCAAAAACGCCGACCTCATCTCCGGCTCTCACCTCAAACACCGAGAGCGGAAGACCGGTCTCCGAGTTGAGATTGCCCTTGTTCATCACAACTTTTTTTTCACACGAGAGGATCGCGCCGGCAATTTCCTTGACGGTTGTTTTGCCGGAAGAACCAGTGACGCCGATCTTGAGCAGACCGGGGAAGCGCTCAAGGTACGCCTTCGCCGCGTCCTGTAAAGCGCGCAACGTATTGTCCACCGCAAAGAGAACCGCGCCGTAGCGCCGGGCCGCCGCCTTCAAGCCGGACATCCCGCCGGAGAGCTTCGCTTTTTCAACAAGAGCCGCGACCGCGCCGGCTTTGAAGGCCGCTTCCGCGTACTGATGCCCGTCATGCGACGCTCCGGCGAGGCACACGAACAGAGCGCCCGCCCGGCAGACACGCGAATCGATGCATACCGATGAAAAACCCGCGTCCGCTTCCAGCGCCGCTTCCGGCTCTATTCCGATCATCGTACCACCGGGCAACGCAGCGCGCAACCTGCTGAAGGTCATAAGATTCATCGGTTGTTTTCCTGATATATTTGCACCTGGATGATGTTTTCAGGCGGTATTTTCACCAGCTTCATGCGCTTTGCCGCCATCTCGATTCGTTCCGCGGACATGTAGGACGCGCCGCCTGCAATGAGGCGTTTTGACGCATTAACCCATTGTTCCTGATTTTTCTCAAGTTGAACTACTTCTTTATCGAGCGAGTCGTACCGGTTCGCCTGCCACACTACAGCCGCAAAAAATAGTGGAATCGTAATGATAAAGAAAAGCGCCAAAATTTTAAAAGTGAATTTCACAGCTTTCTCCTTTGAGGCTGTTTCAAAACGCGCTTTAGGGCGTTGGTTTTGAACAGGCTCCTTTCTCAAATCTTTTCAACAACCCGTAAAAGAGCGCTCCGCGAGGGGGCGTTCGCCCGTATTTCTTCCAAGCGCGGGGCGACAGCTTTTTTAGTGACAAGCCGTCCTGAACCGTTTTTCGCCAGTTCCCTGAAATAACCCTTGACCACTCTCGATTCCAGCGAGTGGAAGGAGATGACCCCCAGCCGGCCCGGGCCGCGCAACGCGTCCCACGCCGATTCCAGCAAGGGGCGCAGTCCCGAAAGCTCGCCGTTCACCTCGATCCGCAGCGCTTGAAACGTCTTTGTCGCCGGATGCGCCGCTCCGTACCGGTATTGGGGCGGCGCCGAACGCGCTACAATGTCCGCAAGCCGTTTCGACGCGGCGACGGGCGAACGCGCCCGTTCTTCAACAATGGCGCGGGCTATCCGTCTTGAATAACGCTCTTCCGCGTTGTTGTACAGCAGATCGGCCAACTCTTTTTCAGACAGGCCGGCTATGATGTCCGCCGCGGTTCGCCCTTCCGAAGGGTTGATGCGCATGTCAAGCGGCTCATCCTTTGCAAAGCTGAAGCCTCGTCCTGATTGCGCGTAGTGATACAGGCTCACGCCCAAATCAATGAACACCGTGTCGAACTTTTCAATTCCAAACCCTGCGATTCGCGCCCGCGCGGTTTGGGCGAAAAAATCCTGCGATCTGCCGTGATAAAACCGCGCCCGCGCGCCAAAGCGTTCAAGCCGTTTTTTCGCTATTTCCTGTATTGACACATCAGCGTCAATTCCGATAATTTGTAAGGCGGGAAAACGCTCCAAAAAGGCTTCGGCATGGCCGGCTTCACCAAGCGTCGCGTCGCACATCACGTCCCCGTCTGAGCGGGGGGCAAGGAGCGTCAGCGTTTCTTCCAGCAAAACAGGCGTATGGATAACGTTCATAAAAACTATTTTAATTATAAGTCACCTAAAAATAATGTCAATAATGATTATTGTCTTGCGCCGCATAATTCTTAATTATTTATATAATTAGGCTATACATGCGTTAAGATGTGCGGGATCGGGGGAGACGGGACGGGAGCATGGAAAGAGAAAGCGCCCTTCATTACGCGCTTAAAATTCAGTACGCGGGAATTGACGGAAAAACCGAAGCCGCCGTCAGATGCGGACAAAACGGCGCGAGACAGTACATCTGTGACGGCGTCACCGGCGCGGGCGAAATAATCGAGGTTCAAACGGGCAGTTTCGCTCCGCTCAAAGAAAAGATACGAGACCTTTCACGCGAATATAGGATCCACGTCATCCACCCTATTGTTCTGCGCAAGCGCATAGAGCTTTTCACGAAAGACGGCGCCGTCATCCGCTCGCGGAAAAGTCCGGCAGCGGGCGGCAAATGGGATGTGTTCAAGGCGCTGGTCTACGGCTGGGAAATCGCGGCGCTGGACAATGTGCGCATAGAGCTTGCCTTTGTTGACATAGCCGAGACGCGGATCGATGACGGACTGGGGTCATGGCGGCGCAAGGGCGTACGCATTGCGGACAAACGGCTCATCGCCCGCGGCCCATCCATTGTATTGGGGGAAAAAGCGGACTACCTGCAATTCGCGCCTTTTGAACCGGACGAGCGGTGGACGGCCGCTGATTTGGCGCTCCGCGCGAAAATCAGGCTTCCGCTCGCGCAAAAAACCGTATTTGTCTTGACCAAATTGAATGCCATCACGCGGATCGGGAAGCGAGGAAGGGCGTGGGTGTACTCACGCCTCTAAAACCGCCTTTAACCGCGACGCGGCTTCTTCAATGGACAGCGGCTCGCTGTTTTCCCGCGCCGCCAAATTCCGCAGCGTCAGGCTCCCGCGCAGCGGGTTGTCGAGCGGTGGAATGATCAGCCATTGCACGCCCTTCTTTTCCGCGGTCATGTACTGTTTGGCGAGCTTCTCTTCGGCAAAGAAGACTTCGCAGGCAAGCCCCGCGTCCCGGAAACGCCCGGCTATGGCCTGATACGCGCCCGCGTCCGCTTCTTTCAGGCACACGACGGCTATGCGGGCGTAGGAAGCCCTTTGCTCCAGCCTGCCGAGCGCCTCCAGCGCGGCTATAAGCCTGTCCAGCCCGATGGACGTTCCCACCCCGCTTATGTTCTCTTTGGAATACAGGCTTGCGAGGTTGTCGTAGCGTCCGCCGGAACAGATTGAGCCTATTTCCGGCATATCGTTGAGGAAGGTTTCGTATACGACGCCGGTGTAATAGTCCAGCCCCCGCGTGATGGACGGGTCAAGCGTAAAGGCGCCGGCGCCGCTAGAGTCGCCGCGAGCGGCGGCGTGTTGGAGCATACACGCCCGAAGCGCCGCGAGCCGCCCGGATTCGGGCGATGGTCCGCCTGAAAGCTCAATGAGCCGCGCCAGAACGTCTTCAAAATCGCCCTTCGCTTCGATAAATCGCAGAATTTTTTCCGCCTTGCCGCCCGCAATGCCGGCAAGCTGATCTGCAACCGCGTCCCGTCCGATCTTGGCTGATTTATCCACCAGCCGCAGAATATCCACGGATTTGTCAAGCAGTCCGAGGGTCGAGAGAAACCGGTTGAAAAGCCCCCGGTGGTTGATGTGTATGGAGACGTCTCCCGCGCCTATGGCTTTGAGCGTGTCGCGCATGACGAGGAGAATTTCAAAGTCGCTCGCCGGAGAATTTGAGCCGACAATATCAACGTCGCACTGGGTGAACTCGCGGTACCTTCCCC
>JAIRLZ010000075.1 GCA_031259035.1 Treponema sp.
CCGCTTTTGTATTATTATACCCAAACTAGATAAATTTTTTCCGGAGGAAAACGCATCACCGACACCGCTGTTACAAAACTGCGGTTTTGAAACAGCGCCTCTGCCGTTAGGCGGAACAGCGGGCTAAAAGACCGCTTTCCAAAGCCTGTTCAAGTTTTGGGATAGGCTCTCATCCCGCTCACTTCCGCCCCTTGCCTAAACCGTCAAAAACCGCTATGATTTTCCCAACTTTTCATATTGAGGTTTGTAATGGAGACACAGCAAAAACTTGTCGCTGATTTAAAAGATCTAAAAATTGATGAAAACGCGCTGACGAGGCGCATAGCCGAATCCCTTGCGATTAATCAAGGGCAGGTCATAGCCGTTGTGGAGCTTTTGAATGAAGGGGCGACCGTACCGTTTATCGCCCGTTACCGCAAAGAAAAGCACGGCGCCCTTGACGAGGTGCAGGTGCGGGACATAGAGCATGGGTACCGTTCGGGCAAGAACCTTGAAGAGCGGCGCATTGAGATCATCAGGCTCATTTTTGAACAGGGAAAACTCACCGAACCCCTCTACGGCAACATCGCCAAAGCCGCGAGTCTTGCGGAACTGGAAGACATATACGCGCCTTACAAGAAGAAAAAGAAGACCCGCGGCATGGCGGCCATTGATAAAGGGCTTGAACCCCTTGCGGACGCGGCGCTTGAGCTTGAGACAAAGCCGCTTGTCGCCAAGGCCGCGGAATTTGTGCGGGAAGACGCCGAGCATCCCGAACTCAGCGTGGCGTCCGTTGACGACGCCTTGCAGGGCGCCATGGACATTATCGCGGAACGGGTGTCTCAGGATCCGGAAAACCGCGCCCTGGTTAAGGAGTTCTATCGGGCGGACGGCGTGATTTCCGTGAAAGGCGTGGGAGACGAGGAAGTGAAAAAGACTTCCACCTATCAAATGTACTGGGATTACACCGAGAAACTTTCCCAGATAAAGCCCCACCGGATTCTGGCCATAAACCGGGGGGAACGGGAGAAGGCGCTTGAAACGCGCATTGACGTCGATGAGAACGCGGCTGTTGAAATGCTGCAAAAGAAGCGCGCCATTCACAACGAGTACCATAAAACGGCTATAGAGGACGGGCTTAAACGGCTCCTGTCTCCAGCCGTGATTCGGGAAATCCGGGGCGATCAGGAAGATGCCGCCGATGGACACGGCATTTCCGTGTTCAGCGCGAACCTCAAGAACCTGCTCATGCAGCAGCCTATCAAAGGCGCCCGCGTGCTGGGCGTTGATCCGGGCATACGCACCGGCACAAAATGCGCGTGTCTTGACGATACCGGCAAATTCCTCCACTACTTTACGTTTATGAACAACCAGACCGAGAGGGCGAAGGAATTGATCCTGAAAAACCTGAAGGATTACCATATTCAGCTTGTGGCGGTGGGAGGCGGAACCGGCACGAAAGAGGCGCAGGAATTGGTTGCGCAGGTTATTTCCGAGCATAACCTTGACGTACTGTACACGGTGGTTGATGAGGACGGCGCGTCCGTATATTCGGCGAGCGACATTGCCCGCGAGGAATTTCCAGACCTTGATCTGACCATCCGGGGCGCCGTGTCCATAGGCAGGCGCTTGCAGGACCCGCTCGCCGAACTCGTGAAGATCGACCCGAAATCCATTGGAGTCGGGCTGTACCAGCACGACGTCAACCAGAAAAAGCTCTCGGACACCCTTGGCGAGGTGGTTTCCAGCGTGGTGAACAATGTAGGCGTCAACCTGAACACCGCCAGCGTCTCCCTCCTCAAGTACGTGTCCGGCATAAACTCCGGACTTGCCAAGAAAATCGTGAAATACCGTGATGAAAAAGGCAAAATCTCAAGCCGCGACGAACTGAACGGCATTCAGGGCATGGGTCCGAAAACGTTTGAGCAATGCGCCGGCTTCCTCAAAATACCGGAGAGCGTGGATCCGCTTGACAATACGTGGGTTCACCCTGAAAACTACGCCATTGCCCGCGCTATTCGGGAAACTATTACCACAACCGGCGGCGTCGGTTCGGAAACGGTGGAGTCGTTGAAAGAAAAGTTCGGCGTTGGAGACGCCACCATCAATGACATTGTTGGCGAGCTTAAGAAACCCGGACGCGATCCGCGTGAAGAATATCCCAAACCCATCATGCGCAAGGGCGTGACCGCGTTTGAAGATCTCAGCGAAGGCATGATGGTCACCGGCAAAATCAAAAACGTGGTTGATTTCGGGGCGTTCGTCGATGTCGGCGTCAAGGAGACCGCGCTCGTCCACATTTCCGAATTGAGCGACCATTTTGTCCAGGATCCAATGGACGCGGTGAAAGTCGGCGAGGTGTACGAATTCCGCATCATCGAATTGGACGCGGACAGGCGGCGCATCAGCCTTTCCCGCCGCAGCGCGCAGTCCGCTCAGGGACGCGCCGCGCCGCAGCGCGAGCTTGAGAAAGCCGCCGCTTCCGCTCACGGCGGCGGCACCGCAGGCGGCAATGCCGTGGGTGGCAATGCCGTGGGTGGCAATGCCATGAGCGGCAAGAAACAGGCTGTTGTGGTGAAAAAACATGACGGCGCTGGGACGCCGGCGAAATCAGGGCAGCCGCGATCTCCCCGATTCGACCCGAATGACGACGGCTCCATGTACAATCCGTTCGCCGAGGCGTTCAGGAGGATGGAGAAAAAGCGCGTAAAATAAGCGTCCGGCGCCGTGGCGGCGCCGGCGGTTCGTCCGCGCGGCGGTTCGTCCGCGCGTTCCACGCTTCTCCGGAGCGGCCGTAAAGGAAAATAGCTGCGCATGATTCCGATGTCCATAAAAGAAAAAAGCCTCGTCATCTACAAGAACAAACCCGCCATAGCGACGGAAATCGCCGAAAAAATAAGCGTATCCGTTGCGGGCGGGGACAAACTCAAAGTGCGCGAAAAAGACATAGAACTCATCCATCCAGGCCCCTGCGCGTTGTCCGATCTCGCCGAATTGCCGAAAGGCGATGTGCGCGGCGCATGGGAACTTTTGGAAGGAGAAAAAACCGCGTTCAACGAACTGGCGGAACTCATATACGGCGAATATACGCCTAAAACCGCCTTCGCCTTGTACACCGAACTGCTTGACGGCGTTTACTTTTCAGGAAACGCCGCGGATATCAAAACGCGCGCGCCTGATGAAGTTGAGGCGGAAGAAAAAAAACGCGGCGAGAGGCAAAAAGAGCGGATTGAACGGGATGCGTTTCTTGAGCGTTTCAGAACGAAAACGCTTGTGTTCCCTGACGACAAAAAATTCCTGCAAGATGTTGAAGCCCTCGCCTATGGGCAAACCGGCAAGAGCCGCACCTTAAAAGAGATGGGCAAGCCGGAAACTCCGGAAGAAGCCCATAAACTCCTCCTCGATTCAGGGGCGTGGACTATTTTCGTAAATCCGCATCCCCAACGGTACGGTTGCGCCCTTGCCTCCGCAAAAACGCCGGTTTCCCCGCCTCTGGACGAAGAGCGCGTTGATCTCACCCGCCTCTCAAGTTTCGCCATCGACAACGCCTGGTCAACCGATCCGGATGACGCCATAGCCATAGAGGGAAACGCCCTCTTTGTACATGTCGCGGATCCCACCGCGTCAATCGCGCCGGACAGTCCCGCGGATAGGGAGGCGCGCGCCCGGGGCGCCACTCTTTACCTCCCGGAAGGCGCAAGCCGCATGATCGGTGGGGAAGGCGTTTCTCTTTTTGCCTTGGGCTATCGCAACGGCGCTGACGCGGCTGAAATTTCGCCTGCGCTCACCTTCAAAATGACGCTGAACAGCGACTTTTCTGTCGTGGAGACTGACATTTTTCCTTCATGGGTGAAAGCCGCCCGCCTGACATACGAAGAAACCGATGAAAAAGCCGATTCGCCTGAATTCGCGCCGTTTTTTGCCTTTGCGGAAGCCAACTGCAAGCGAAGACAGCAGAGCGGCGCGGTCTCCATAGACCTTCCTGAAGTACACATCTCGGTTTGCGAAAAGAAAATTTCCATAGAGCCAGTCAAACTCTCTCGCGCGGCGTCTATGGTGCGGGAATGTATGCTGATTGCGGGCGAATCTGCGGCGCGGTGGGCTATGCAGCGCAAAATCCCCTTTCCCTTTGTGAGTCAAGACATGAGCGATCTTCCGAAAAACCCGTTGCCGGGGCTTGCCGGCGCCTGCCAGCTCCGCCGTTGTATGCGTCCCCGCGTCCTTTCCACAAAGCCCGCGGATCATTTCGGGCTTGGGCTTGCCGTGTATACGCAGGTTACCAGCCCGTTGCGCCGCTACACGGATCTTCTTGCGCACCAGCAAATCCGTCTGTTTTTGCGTGGAGAGCAGCCGCTCTCCGAGGAAGATGTCCTGGTGAGGCTTGGGGCTTCAGAGGCGGCCGCGCTTGCCGTGGTTCACGCGGAACGGGCTTCCCGCATCCATTGGACAGCGGCGTATCTTTTTGATAAGAAAAATTCGGTCTGGGAAGGGGTGATGCTGGAGAAGAAAGGCGATAAATCGGTCATCTTAATCCCCGATTTAGGCGTAGAAACGCAGGCGCTCATACGTTCAAATCTTGAACCAAACGAAAAGATACGGTTGGTTTTTTCATCCGTCAAGATGTCTGAGGGAGAAATTTTATTCAATCAATGAAAAATCCCGTTTTCCCCCCTTGACGTTCTTTGAAATGTATATAAGAATAGAGGTATGAGTGATTATCTTGACCCTAATAATGAGGAACTTCTCAAAGACTTCTTTAGTGAAGCTCAAATGCAGGTCGATACATTAGAGCAAAACATTCTAATCATCGAAAATGAAGGCGCCAATAAAGATGCGGTTGATGAAATTTTCCGCGCCGCTCATACGTTGAAGGGCGGTTCCGCAACCGTTGAATTCATGGAGCTTTCGCATTTTACCCACATGGTCGAGGATGTTCTGGATGCCATCCGGTCTGATAAACTTCAGGTCAAGGAAGAAGTCGTCGACACGCTCCTCACCGCCATTGATGTTATCAAGGCGATGCTCGCGCAACGGATGAATGGCTCTGTATACCAGGAAAACACTTCGGCTATAGAAAGAAAGCTTGAGTCCCTGATACCCAGCGGCAAAAAAGGAGGGGTTGCGCCAAAGCCGGTTGCGGCGCCTGTTCCGACCCGTCCTCCTGTCGCCGCGCGTGTACCGGCCGCGGTTCCCGCGATGGCGGGGTTGAAACCTTCCGCGCTTACAGAAGATGATCTTAACGAAATCAAGGAATCCGCGGAGGGGAATCTTCCGGTTTTCCGTGTGTCCGTTAGATTTGACGAAAAGAGCTTGATGAACACTGTAGGCGGAATTCAGATATACGCGGTGCTTAAAAGTTATGGAACCATTCTTAAAACCGTTCCTGATTTTGAAGCTCTTTATGAAGATAATTTCTTTCAGGTTGTTGATTATTATGTCTCAACCAATAAAAATCCTGAAGCTCTGAGGCGTTGCGTCATCC
>JAIRLZ010000235.1 GCA_031259035.1 Treponema sp.
CCGTCATATCAGGCGGGCGCCGCTCGCTCCCGCCCCCGGCGCCGTTCACTTTGAAACCGCTCGCGTCCAGTTTCTCCACCGCCTCGATAATAAAATGTACCGGATGGTCTTCGGGGAGCCATAAATCCGCAGGAAACAACAAGGGGGTGTCCCGGTCTATATTGATAAATCGCACGCTATGGGGTAATGATAGCGGATTTTGCCGGTTTTGGCGATCCCAGGAAGAAAAAAGCGCAACAGACTGCGAGAACATTACGCAACGTCCGTCTCCTCACCACGGCGTATACCCGCACCACGTTAAAGGTTCGGCGAACCTCCGGTTTGCGAATCTCCGGTTCGAGTGTAAGAAAGTTATGTAACTGTGGGGACGCCGCCATTCCTAACCGCCCTTTAAGGCGCCGCATGAGACCCCATTGCGAATAAAGAATTGGTATACTGATCCGTTTTCATAATTCATTGGCTTTGAAAGCCATATATTTCATTCTCACGCTGTCACGCCACTTCCTTCCATATCAGCTTCCGTGCGTCCGGCGCCTCATCCCCATATTCAACAGCTTCTTCAAGCTGGGGCAGAGCGGCGTCAAGCGCGGATTCGTCCTTTGCGTAAACCGTCATAACAAGGTCGCCCGCCTTAACCGCGGCGCCGCTCTTTTTGTGAAAATGTACGCCGGCGACAGGGCTTACCACATCTTCGGTGCGGCTGCGCCCAACACCGAGTTGTACGCCCGCGCGTCCAGTTTTCAGGGCGTCTATGCGGGTAATGAAACTGTTCCGCGTGGCGCGGATTTCGGCGCTGTATTCTGAACGGCAATTTCCGATCATGGAAAGAAATTTTCGTGCGTCGCCACCCTGGCTTTCGATATTGTCCAAAAAAAGCTGACGAGGTTTGCCGCTGGCAAGGATTTTTTCACAGATCGCGCGCCCTTCTTCGGCTGTTTCCGCTTTTCCGCCAAGCGCCGCCATACGGGCGGCAAGTTCAAGGCTCACTTCCATAAGGTCGTCAGGGCCGCCGCCTTCAAGACAGACGAAACTTTCCTCAACTTCAAGGAAATTGCCCACCATGTTTCCAAGCGGCTCGTCCATGTCGGTGAGCAGGGCGATAATACGTCTTCCCATGAGAAGAGCGGTGTCCACGAGAGAGCGGGCGAGAGCTTCCGCATCGTTTTTTCGCTTCATAAACGCGCCGGAGCCGTACTTCACATCCATGACAAGCGCATCCGCTCCTTCGGCGATCTTTTTGGAAAGTATGCTTGCGGTGATAAGCGGGATGGATTCCACAGTGCCGGTAACATCGCGGAGCGCGTAAAGCAGCCTGTCCGCCGGCACGATGTCCCTTGTCTGTCCGGTCATGGCAAAGCCGTCTTTTGCAAGAATCCGCCGGAATTCATGGACCGACAGATTCGTTCTATACCCCGGTATAGCGTCAAGTTTGTCGAGCGTGCCGCCCGTATGCCCAAGGGCGCGTCCAGACATCATGGGATCTTTAATGCCGAGGCTTGCGATAATGGGCGCGATAATGAGGCTGGTTTTGTCTCCGACCCCGCCGGTTGAGTGCTTGTCTACAAAAGGACCCGGAATGCCGGACAGATCCATCGCCGCGCCCGACCGCGCCATCACTTCGGTGAGGGCGGCGGTCTCTTCCGCGTTCATACCCGCAAAAAACACCGCCATCGCCCACGCGGACATCTGATAATCTGGAATTTCACCCGCCACATATCCATTGATGAGACAGGCGATTTCCTCACGGGACAGGATGCCGCCGTCTCTTTTACGCGCAATGATGTCTACCGCCCTCATGTCATCTCCTATGTCAAGCCTTCAAGGTGCGTTTTTAGGAACTGTTCAAAAATAAAATGTGGAACATTTTATTTTTATTGCTTACGCAATAATGAAATAACATGACCAAATGGTCATGTTATTTCCGAACGGATCCTTAGTGTATAATGAAGAAAAAAGAAAAGAATGTCAAGTGGACGCCGGAGTTCAGCCTGCTGTAAAGCCGCGTCTGAAATGCGCGGAAACCAATGTCATCAAACGCGCATAAAACAGCGTCCATCAATTCTCAAGACGCGGGCGCTAACCAGCGGCGCTCGCAACGCCGCCTTACAGCGCCGCGCTTGCGCGCCTGCTCGCGTGGCAGTTGATGTTGACCGCCACCGGAAGCCCGGCAATGTGGGTGGGCATGGTTTCGATTGCGACAAAGAGCGCGGTCGTTTTTCCTCCGAATCCGGCGGGACCGATGCCAAGCGCGTTTATTTTTTCCAGCAGTTCTTTTTCCATATTCGCATAGACCGCGTTGGAATGGCGCGTTCCAAGCGGGCGGAGCAGGGCTTTTTTGGCGAGCAGAGCGGCTTTGTCAAAACTGCCGCCTATGCCGACTCCCACGACAATTGGCGGACAGGGATTTGCTCCAGCCTTTTTCACTGTTTCCATGACAAAATTGATCGCCCCGTCCCTGCCGTCGCTGGGATTTAACATGGCGATGCGGCTCATATTCTCGCTGCCAAAGCCTTTGGGCGCAACCGTAACCGCAACCCCGTCGCCTTCAACAAAGTCAAGGTACACAAGCGCGGGCGTATTGTCCCCCGAATTGCGCCGCTCAAGCGGATCCGTCACAACAGAGGCGCGGAGGCGGCCTTCTTTCCGCGCTTGCCTCACCCCTTCGTCAACAGCGGCATAGACGCAGCCTTCAATGTGCGCGTCGCGTCCTATTTCCAGAAACACGCACGCCATGCCCGTATCTTGGCAAACCGGCATGGCTTTTTCCGCCGCGATTTCAAAATTTTCAATAATCGCGTCAAGCATGTCTATCGCTATCGGGTAGGTCTCATGGTTCCGGCATTCCCGTATACAGCCGCGCGCGTCGGCGGGCAGACGCACGTTAGCTTCAATAAAAAGCCGTTTTACGGTTTCGGTTAAGAGCGAAGCGTTGACAATTCTCATGGTTGCGGGGCCTTATTAAGGGCGTAGCCCTGTTGGTTTGACACTCCGCCGTTCTGCGGCGGGGAGGTTTACTTTATAAGGTGGACAGTCCTCTGGGGAAACGGGATGGAAAGTCCGGCGGCTTCAATTTTTTCCTTGACAAGGCGCATATGCTTCCAATACACATCCCAATACACATCGGCAGGCGCCCACGCCCTCAAAAGAATATTCACCGAGCTGTCATTCAGAGATTGCACCACAATTTGAGGGGCAGGATCCCGCAAGAAACGCGGCTCCGCGTCCACAATTTCACGCATGACATTGTAGGCCGTCTCAATGGAATCTCCGTAGGATATGCCGATCGTCAGATCCATACGACGCTTGGCGTTCCGGCTGTAATTCTTGATGGGGTTTTTCCATATGGAGGAATTCGGGGCTGAAATCAGAACGCCGTCCGGCGTTTCAAGTTTTGTGGTGAAAAGATCGAAATCCTTGATCGTCCCCATAAAACCGTCGAATTCGATAAAATCGCCCTTGCGGTACGATTTCAGCGCAAGCAGTACGATGCCTGCCGCTATGTTTCCCAGCGTGTCTTTCAGCGCAAGCCCCACCGCGACGCCGGCGGTTCCCAGTAGAGCGACGAGCCCAGTCGTGTTGACGCCGAATACACTCAGAATCATTATGAGACACACGATGATAAGCGCGTATTTCAACGACACCCGCAAAAGCGTCAGCAAGGCGCCGTCGATCTGCGTATTGCTTGCGTCCACATGCTTTATCAATTTTTTGAAAATAGTGTACATAATGCTTCCCGCGATAACAATAATAACGGCGTTGAACAGTTTGCATCCTAATAAAAAGAGAACGTCTTTATGAGCGCTCAAAAAACTAAAAAGCGTCTCGGACATATCCTACCTCTCGCTCACTTCTTCTATCGCCTCTTTCAACGCCTTTTCCACCAGCGCTTTGGGAGGCTTTATAATATCTCCCATTTCCTGGAGATGTCTCGCCACGCGACGCGCGGCTTCTATATCGGCTTTCGCCCTGCGATACGCCTCATCACTGGAGAGGTGTACGCGGGCGGCGCCTTCTTGGATCGCGGTTTCCGCGACATCGGCGGCTTCCCGCGCGAACAGTTCCGTTTCGTCCATTGTCGCTATGATGTTGTCCGGCGAGATGCCGCGCTGTTCTGAAAACTCCGCTATGCTGCGGCTGCACCGGACAACCATGCCGTCTGTGATCTTGCGGCTGCGGACGAGAAGGGCGCCTTTGAGGATGCCGGGAAAACAAATGGAATTGTTCACTTGATTGGGGAAATCGCCGCGTCCGGTGGCGACAATGAACGCGCCTTCTTCCTTCGCCGCGTAGGGCCAAATTTCCGGCGTCGGATTCGCGCATGCGAACACAATCGCTTTGTCCGCCATGGAGCGCACCCACGACCTCTTAACCGCGCCGGGTCCGGGCGCGGACAGGGCGATGAGAACGTCGGCGCCTTTCATCGCCTCTTCAACCGCTGCAATTCTCTGAGGATTGGTTTTGAGGCAAAGTTCCCACTGCCTGTAGGCGCGGGGATCGTTTTCGATGTCGCTCCTGCCGGCATGAAGACCGCCATTGACGTCAAACAGAGCGATCTTGTCTGGATCTCCGCCGGCGTCCATGATGAGCCGGGCTGTCGTCGTGTTCGCCGCGCCAGCGCCGAGCAGCGCGATGCGGACGCCGCCGAGCGTCTTGCCCGCGAGTTTCAAAGCGTTGACAAGCCCGGCCAGTATCACACAGGCGGTCCCCTGCGCGTCATCATGCCACACCGGAATATCGCAGGATTCGCGCAGTTCGTCCAACACTCTGAAACAGTTCGGCTGGCTTATATCCTCAAGATTCACCGCGCCGAATGAATGTTGGCACATCTTCACGAATTCAATGAGCTTTTCGGGATCGTTTTTGCCGTCCTCGCCCCGCGAGTCAACACACAGCGCGGTCGCGTCAACGCCGCCCAAATACTTCATCAGCAGCGCCTTGCCCTCCATAACGCCGAGTCCGCCGGCCGGTGTGCAGTCGCCGTCTCCCAGCACACGGGTTGAGTCGGAAACTATGGCGACCAAGTTGCCGCGGTTTGAAAGCGCGAAGGAGGCGTCATTGTCATCGCGGATAACGGTGGAGATTTTCGACACGCCCGGGGTGTACCATGCGTTGAACCAACTCAACCCCTCAAGCGCGCACTTGGGAATGGTCTGCATCTTCCCATTGTAAAAACCATGCAAAGCAAGGGATACATTGTTAAAAAACGCGGTTTTTGCCCGCGATTTTTCCTCCCCGGTAAAGTGGGGAGGAAAGAAATCGTCGATTCTGTCCAATTCTATGCTAGAAGACATAAATTCTTAAGCCTCCAGTGCTACGGAACATGATCGTTTCCACGCCGGTAGTTCCGACTTCGGCGTTGATCGAGACAAACCAAAGCTGCGGTTCAGCGCACAGCTTTGTCGCTCTACCGGAGCTTTCCGGTTGGGCGCCATGCCCGCGCTCGCCAGCGGAACCACAAAAATTAAATCTGGTTTCTTCAAAATACTCCTCCTGGAGATAGCCTCTTATGTATTGGAACGCGCGGGTGTAATACCCGGTCCCTTGGACTAAACTTGACCCGCAGAATCATGCGAGGCGCTTCCGGTACGCCAGCAGGATATATAACTTCATCAACCCTATCCATACCGTCTTTACCCCGAGATGCCCGTCGCTCGGAGCGCGTTTCGGCCATCCCAGCCTTCCTAGTCAATCCGCCGCTTCTTTTATGGCATACGGCTTTTTTGGTTCTTTCCTGACCTTGTTCGCCGCGCGATACGGCAGTTTCCATTCGTCTTCCCCCAAAAGAAGGGAACAGGGCGGCTCAGGCGCACACCGCCCCGCATACGTCATGTTCAGTGTCATTGCCGCGATGATCGAGCGCATCAGAATAAGCACCGTGGTTTTGTCCATGCTCCGCTCCCGCAGCCTCTCAATGGCGCATCCGCTCTTCAGCGCGTAATGAAACCGTTCCATCTTCCAGCGCCGCATATAACACTCGACATATTCATGCGCCTCTTCCGGCGCGCCTATCGGCTCGCCAGCCGCCATCGGAAACGAAGTTTCCGCAACCACTCCATCGGCCACTCTCCCCGGGGCGGCCGCTTTATCGAATATATCGCGTGCCGCGGCGGCAACACCGCCTCCCGCTCCGGCTGTCCAGTGGGATAGCCGGTTTATCCAGTGGGATAGCCGGTTCATTTAATGTCTGGGCTTTGGCGAACAACTCATCGGACTTTAGTCCGCCATATCCCCCTCCCGGTCGCAAATCGTTATCACGTTTATCCCTTCGGGAATGTCCGCCGTGCTCCGCCCCAGACTTTCCAGCCACCAGAAACGCTCTTTTCCCTCTATGGGCCGTACTTTCTTGCTCTCATGGCTCGCCGACGCGGCTTTGGCTCCTTCCCGGTTGTACCCTGACTGGTCCAATACCCCCAAAACCAGCCCGTCGGCGTTTGCCGCCAGGCGGCTGTGGACATTGACCCCCGGCGTCTTGCCGCTGACACGCCCTATCCCTTCCGTCTTCAGACGGGTGTTGTAATTTACAGACGCGGCATCCTGGACGGCCAGGTAGATTGACTTGGCTTCGGCCCGGTCTTCGCTCGCTTCCCAAATTGACACGTCCGGCTGTTCTATCAAGGTTTCCATAGTCCTGACAAACCGTTCCTCCAGCCAGACGGAATGAAAATTCGGTCCCGCAAATTCTTCTTCCCTGTTGAAACTTGTCCCCCATACCATATTCCCCTCCCAGAGTTCCCGGCTTTTACGGGAGTATAGCATGAACAAAAAAAATGTGGGTCAAGTTTAGCCCAAGGGGCAGGGTAGTTCATTCTCCCTGTTTTTTCGGCGCATGTCAAGACGGCGGAAAGGGTTTTTTCAGGACGGCTTGACCACATGCCTGCGGTTTTGGAGGGTTTGCCACCATCAATGTTGCGCATGTCCCGGTAAATCCGCTTTTGGGGAATCATATCCACCGCGCTGATCCTACTTGTGAAAAAACCATCTGTGTGCTACTATAAACAAAATGAGTTGGATTAAAAAAGATATTCCGCAGGAGCTTGTCCGCGAAATCGCCGCAAAGTACAACTGCGATCCGCTTGTCGCGTCCATTCTTGTACGCCGGGGGCTTGTCAATGGAGAAGACATACGCTACTTTCTGGAAGACGATTTGCGGTACCTCCACAATGCGTTTGAATTGCCGAATATAGAAGACGCCGTCGATCGAATACTCGCGGCGAAAGACGAAGGCGAGAGAATACTGGTCTTCGGCGACCGTGATGTCGACGGCATAACGAGCACGGCTATAATGGCGGACGGCCTTCAGAGGCTTGGCATGGATGTAACGTGGCGGCTTCCCATTGGGGACGAACCCTATGGACTGTCGATGCAGGCGGTTGAGGAGTTCGCGTCTAATGCCGGGACGCTTGTCATCACGGTTGACTGCGGCATTTCAAACATAGCGGAAGTCGCGAGAGCCAAGGAACTCGGCGTTGACGTCATCATAACGGATCATCACAATCCGCAGGACGAGCTTCCCGACGCCATCGCAATTGTAAACCCGAAGCTCAGAGATTCGCGCTATCCGTTCCGGGATTTGGCCGGGTGCGGGGTCGCCTACAAACTCATCTCGGCGCTGCGTTTTGCGCTCAAAAGCGATCTGTACGGGCAGCCCGTCTGCCTTTTCAACACCCGTCCAGTGAACGGCGCCTATATCATTGAGACCGCGAAGCTGCGCAACATGGCGGTTGTCGACCGCATCGCCGAAACCGTGGTGCCGGGCGTGATTGACATCACCCAGACCCGGCTTCCCGCTTTTCTTGAAGGGCAGCAGATTTTCGTATGGGACGAGCGTCAGCAGAAACTCACGCTGTCAAAGATTTTCGGCAAGGGCGTTGACGTGCAGATGTTCGATATAGCGCATGAAATCGCAAAAGAAATCCCCCAGACAGCCGGGAAAAGCCTCCTGCGCCTCAAAGAAATGTCAAGTTTCGCCCGCTATTCAAGCAAAGACTGCGACGAACTTGACGTGTTCATCAACCTTTTCACCTCGTTTATCCAAAAGCGGGAAAAACACTTTACCGATGAAGATATGGCGGATTTGCAACTCGCCTGCCTTGGAACCGTCGCGGACATCATGCCGCTTGTCAATGAAAACCGCGTCATCGTACGGGCTGGCCTTATGGACATGCAGAAAAATCCCCGCAACGGACTGTCCGACCTGCTTATCAAGCTCGATCTGGCGGCGCGGCGCATTACCGCGCACACCCTTTCATGGACGCTGTGTCCCGCCGTCAATGCGGCCGGGCGCATGGGCAGTCCGGAAAAAGCGGTGCGGCTGTTGCTTGAGCAAGAAGGCGGCGCGCGGTTTTCGCTCGCCGGCGAACTCTACGATATGAATGAGGAACGCAAGCGGCTCGGATCGGAAACGTGGACGTTTGTGGAGCCTCTGGCGGCAAGCAACCTCGCCGAATTCAACAACACTTTCGCGGTGGCGTATGGGAAAGAAATTTTCCGGGGCGTCACCGGCATCATGGCAAACCGCATGATCAACTTTTTCAAGACGCCTTCGCTCGCCGTGTCTTTTGGCGAATACACGGTGACCGGTTCGTTGCGATCCACGCATGGATACGACCTCACCCCGATTCTGGATCAATGCGCTGATTTATTCATTGACAAGGGCGGACACGACTACGCGGCGGGATTCAGCATGGAAAAGCGGCATTGGGAGACGTTTCTGGAGCGCCTCAAGACAATAGCCCAGACAATCGATCTTTCGGAAGAAGAGGAAGCGAGCGAGGAAAATATCGTCGTTGACGCGGAACTGCCGCTTTCCTACCTTAATCCCGACATTTTCAAGGTGATCGACCGTTTGGAGCCGTTTGGCGCGGGAAACGAACCGATCACGTTTATGGCGCGGAAGATGATAGTGCAGGAAATTCAATTCATGGGCAGAAATGGGGCGAACCACGTCAAAATAACGCTTGATACGGGCAAACACAAGTGGCCCGCTGTTTATTGGAACGCGGCGGACAAGGTGAAAAAAGCCTTTGATGTGAACAACGCGGTTGATGTGGTGTTCCGTCTCAACAGGAATTGGTATAATGGAACGGAAACGCCGCAGATGGTGACGCTTGATTTGAAGCGGAGTGAAGAATAGCGCCGCGCAGCCAGCGCACCCTTGGCGCAACCGTCAATTGAAGGATCATGGATGATGAAAAAAAGTTTGGTCTTTTTTATCCTACTGGCGCTTGGCGCCGCGGCGCGGCTTGCCGCGTTGCCGCCCCACTTCAAGGCGGCGGTCATTCCCGAACATCTCCTGCCCGGCGAGCCGGTGAGCGTCGCAATTGCGGGAGCGGGCGGAGTGAATCTCCGGCTTTCATTGGTGAACGCCCAAGGGCGGCTTGCGAAGGCTGTGTTTTGGACGCTCTTCCCGCGAGTGTTTGTTGAAGGCAATATCGTACAAGCCGCGCTTTTGACCGTGCCGTCAACCGTAAAACCGGGAAACGCGGCGTTGCGCATAGAGAACGGGGATGCGGTTATAAAAGAATTCGCCATTACCATCAGCGACCGGAAGTTTGTATCGGAAGAGATAGCGCTCAACGAATGGAACACCGAGCTGCGCGCCGTACCCAGCTCCCTGAAGACCCAACAGGCGAACAGGTTGTGGGCTATACTTTCGCGCGCCGGCAGAGACGTGTACACGGTTTCAGCGTTTGCGCCGCCTGTGCCGGCGGATACGCGGCGCACGGGTTTTTTCGGCGACCGCCGCGTGTACCGGTACAGCGACGGCACAACCGACTCCGCAATACACGCGGGCATTGACTATGGCGTCCCGACCGGCACAACGGTGCGAGCCTGCGCGGACGGCAAGGTGGCGCTCGCGGAATACCGGGAAGCCACCGGCAATTCGGTCGTCATAGAGCATTTGCCCGGGGTGTATTCAATCTATTACCACATGAGCAAATTGGCGGTTAAAGAAGGAACTGTGGTGCAAAAGGGCCGCGTTTTAGGCGAATCGGGCGCCACAGGGCTTGCCACGGGGCCTCATCTGCACTGGGAAATACGGGTGGCGGGTGAAAACACCGATCCCGATATATGTTCAGCGCGTCCTATTTTTGATAGGGACGCTTTATTAGCTAAATTAGGAGGGTAAGTCATGCGCATTGACACAAAATTTTTGGGTGAAATCGACATTGACGAGCAGCGGAAAGTCTGTTTTCCAAAAGGGCTTTTTGGTTTTGAAAATTGCACTGAATTTGTGATCCTCAACGCCGAACAGCCGCCATTCTATTATTTTCAATCTCTGGAAAACAAGGACATCTGTTTTATTCTGCTCGATCCGTTCCTGTTCAGACCCGATTATGAGGCCGATATAGCGCAGGAAGAAATGAACGTTATTGGCATACAAAAGCCGGAACAGGCGGCGATTTTTGTCATTGTGACGATTCCGAACAATGACGCCCCAATGACGGCGAATCTTCAGGGTCCGCTCGTCATCAACGAGGAAACGAAACGAGGCTGTCAAATCGTGCTAACCGATCCCCGGTGGAAAACCAAGCATGACATTTTGGCTGAAAGGGCTGAAAGCCGGAAGACGGGTGGACAGCGCCCGTCAGACGGGCGCTCTGAATTGCGCTCCCAGCCTCAGCGCAAGGAACCATAATGCTGATACTGTCACGGAAAGTCAACGAAAAAATCATGATAGGAGACGACATAGCGATCTCGATCATAGAAATCAAAGGCGATCAGATACGGATAGGCGTAGACGCGCCCCGAAGCGTCAAAGTGTTCAGGCAGGAAGTGATCGCCGAGATAAAAGCCGCCAATAAAGCGGCGTCCGAATCAGGCGCCGATCTGCCGGCGTTGGATATAACGGTCGCGCCGTTCGCCAACCGGTCGGAGCGGAAAAACTTCTCGCAAGAGCGGTGAGGGTTGGCGGCGCGGCTCCGCCGGACGGACGGGTGGACTATGGGGTGCGGATTCACTGGGGCTTGAGCGGAGAGCCTACGGAGACGAACCGATTCCGCGTCGTCGGGACGCCGAAAACCGGGCGGGATCTTCCCAACTCTCTGTTCATGCGGAGGAGGAAGGAGCGTTTCGATTTTGACGGGGAAAGCGGGAGCCGCGTGTATTTCTGCCTGAAGTACGAAAACCCCTCCGGCTGGGAAGGCCCCTTCGGTCCTATTCTGAGCGCCATCATTTCGTAGGAGCGGGATATGAGCGGCGGCGCCTTACGCGCGGCATGAGGATTTTATCTGTGGAATATGCGACGGGGCGGCGTGAAAGCCTCGCCGCAATATTTTTCATCAGCGGCTGTTCCAAAACGCGCCCTAGGGCGTCAGTTTTGAAACTGGCTCATCATACTATTAAGGAGTAGGACTATGAAGAAACGCATCGTACCGGCGCATGTCGCGCTGTTTTTGACGCTGGCGGCTCTCGCGCCGCTTTCCGCCCAGACCGCGCGAAATATGGCGGCGGACTTTGAAACAGAGCCGGACGGGAACGGGGTGGCGATCTCCAAGTACACGGGGCCGGGCGGATCTGTCGCCATTCCCGCAACCATCGGGGGCAAACCCGTCACCGGCATTGGCGAGTGGGCTTTTTCCCGTTGCTACAGCCTGACATCCATTGCGATACCGGGAGGCGTCACCAGCATTGGCGTGGAGGCTTTTGTTGCTTGCTCCAGACTGGGGGCAATCAGCGTAGCGGCTGAAAACCGGCAGTATAAAGACATAGACGGCGCGTTATTTTCCAAAGACGGGAAAACGCTCATTTCCTATCCGGCAGGCGGAAGAACCGCCTACACGATGCCGGCTGGCGTCACCAGCATTGGCGCGGCGGCTTTTTCCAATTGCTCCAGTCTGACATCCATTGCGATACCGGCTGGCGTCACCAGCATTGGCGAGTGGGCTTTTGTTGCTTGCGACAGCCTGACATCCATTGTGATGCCGGAAGGCGTCGCCAGCATTGGCGAGTATGCTTTTGCCTATTGCTCCAGCCTGACATCCATTGCGATGCCGGAAGGCGTCGCCAGCATTGGCGAGTGGGCTTTTTCCGGCTGCTCCAGCCTGACATCCATTGCGATGCCAGCAGGTGTAACCAGCATTGGCGAGGGGGCTTTTTCCGATTGCTCCAGCCTGACATCCATTGCGATGCCAGCTGGCGTCACCAGCATTGGCGAGGCGGCTTTTTTCCGTTGCTCCAGCCTGACATCCATTGCGATGCCGGCTGGCGTCACCAGCATTGGCGAGGGGGCTTTCTACGGCTGCTCCAGCCTGACATCCATTGCGATGCCGGCTGGCGTCACCAGCATTGGCGAAGCGGCTTTTTACGGCTGCTCCAGCCTGAAGCCTGAAGTCCTCGCTGGCATTGAAAAGCGGTTTGGGATCCAAGTCTTTTGAGCGTGTCAAGCGATTCCGTAGACTGCTAATGGCTGCGCCGTTAGCCATCGGCCTGAGCGAAAAAATCTCCCGCCTCAGCCGCAACCGCCGCTGACAACGCGGGCGATCGCCCGTTTTATGGCGTCATATGCATGACCATAAGGCGGGTTGCGAGTTTGGACGAAAGGCGCGTCAAAGGCATTGCAATTTCAAGGCGCGCTATGGTATTCTTATAATTGCAAGGAAGGAAACGTGCTTTATAGAAATTACGGCAAGACGGGATGGCAAGTGTCGGCTCTCGGTTTGGGGTGCATGAGGTTGCCTCGCGATGTAAACGAGGAAAAGGGCGAAGCTCCGGTCAACAGGGAAAAGGCGTTTGAGCTTATCAGGTACGCCGTTGACAACGGAATCACGTATTTTGATACGGCGTTAGGCTACCATAGCAGGACGAGCGAGTCCGTTCTGGGCGAGGCGCTGGACGGGGGGCGCCGCGAAAAAGTACAAATTGCGACAAAACAGCCGTTCAGCGAGATGAAAACCCAGGACGCTATCAGGCGGAACCTTGAAAGCGCCCTGAAAAATTTGCGTACCGGGTACATTGATGTGTACCTCATTCACAATATCCAGAAACATTCATGGGAAGACATAAAAAAACGAAACGTCATTGAAGAATTCGAGCGATTCCGCAGTGAAGGGCTTATTCGCGCCATAGGCTTCTCGTACCACGGGCAGTACCCGACATTCAAAGAAATTCTCGACTTCTATGACTGGGATATGTGCCAGATTCAGCAGAATTTTATGGATACGGAGCGGGAAGCCACCGAAGAAGCCATCGTTCAGGCCGGGAAAAAAGGGTGCGCTCTGGTGATCATGGAGCCGCTTCGGGGCGGGAGCCTCGCCCGCCCGCCCGATCCGGTCAAGGCTCTGTATGACGCGCGTATGCAGCCGGTCGAGTGGGCGTTCAGGCATCTGCTCAACTACCCGCAGGTAAGCTGCATCCTAAGCGGCATGACGACCCTAGACCAACTCAAGCGGAACATTGAGATATTCTCGCAGCCTGACGCGGTTTCGGGCTGTATGAGCGAAGAAGACAAGAAGATGCTCGCGCGGGTCAAGGCGAAGTATGAGTCCATCGTTACGATTCCGTGTACGGGATGCGAGTACTGTATGCCCTGTCCCCAGGGCGTCGGCATCCCGGAAGTGTTCTCCCTTTACAATGAAGGCAATATGTTCGGCGCCTTCGATCAGCCGCGGCGGGGTTACATGTGGACCACGAGGTTGCGCCATGAGGCGAGCAGATGCGCCGCCTGCGGCGCCTGTGAGAAAAAATGTCCGCAGGGTATAGAAATTATCAAGAATCTAAAGATAGCGCATGAAGCGTTGAAGGGATGGTTAGAATGAATTTGTTTTCAAAAGCGGCGGCGCGGGTTTTCGCGCTGTCGTTACTAGTTTCGGCGGTTTCATCGCCGATTTTCGCTTCTCCGGTCAAAGATGAGAGCGTTCCGCTCCGTGTCGGCATCATGCCGGACGCTGACTCCATGCCGTTTATGCTTGCCCGCGATGAAGGGCTGTTTGAGCGGGAAGGCGTCGCCGTGGAACTGATGGCCTTCTCAAATCCGCAGGAACGGGACGCGGCGTTGCAGGCGGGCAAAATTGACGGCGCCATTTCCGACTTGTTGGCCGCGGCGTTTTTCGCGGCTGGAGGCTTTGACGTAAAAATCACGAGCCTTACAGACGGACGCTACGGCATCGCCGCGTCTTCCTCATCAGGCGTCGCCAGCCTCGCGGACGTGCAGGGCAAGAAGATCGGGCTTTCAACCAACACCATTATTCAATACACCGTTGACGCCCAGTTGGAAAAAGCCGGAATTCCCTCCGGTTCGTATGAACCGGTGTCCATTCCCCGTATGCCGGTGCGTCTGGAAATGCTTTTGAACGGTCAAATAGACGCGGCAAGCCTGCCCGAACCCCTGCTTACCGCAGCGGTCGCCCAAGGCGCGACGTTGCTTTCCACAACAGACACCATTGGCGTTGACGCGGGCATTATGCTTTTCTTGACAAAAACGCTTGACACGCGGCTTGGGGACATCCAAAAATTATACCGCGCGTACACCGCCGCCGCGCAGAAAATCAACGCGGATCCCGACGCATACCGCGAGTATTTGGTGGAAAAAGCGTCTTTCCCGGCTGCCGTAAAAGACGCCTACCAGTTTGTGCGGTACCGCAATCCCACCCTGCCCGATGAGGCGCAGATAGAACAGGCTTTCGCGTGGCTCAAAGAGCGGGATCTTCTTTCAGTAGACCTCAAGGCGTCTGATTTAATTGATGGAAGGGGAATCAACTAAAACGTGAGCGAGGTGATCCTTCGTTCAGTATCCCTATCATACCCCTTTGCCGGCGGCAAGATGTTGCCGGCGTTGGAGGGTATATGTATGGATATACAGAGCGGCGCCATCGCCGCTCTGCTTGGACCTTCGGGCTGCGGCAAGACAAGCCTCATCCACATTATCGCGGGCTTGCGGCGGCAGTCCAGCGGCGAAGTGACAATTGACGGACAGGCGGTACACGGCGTACGAAAGCAAACCGCGGTTATTTTTCAGGATTACGGTCTTCTGCCGTGGAAAACCGTGGTTGCCAACGCCGAATTGCCCCTGCGTCTCGCTCGCGTCCCGAAAAGAGAGCGCATGGAGCGGACGCGGCGCCTGCTTGAAGAGTTTCAGCTTGAACGCTTTGGCGAACAGTACCCAAGCCGGCTTTCCGGCGGCATGAAACAGCGGCTCGCCATTGCCCGCGCCCTTGCGTCCGAACCGGATCTGCTCCTGATGGACGAGCCTTTTTCCAGCCTCGACGCCCTTTCCCGCGAGGAGGCGCAACGCTTTCTGCTTTCAATCCGTCAAAAAACAGCGCGGGAAAAGCGGCGTTTTACAATTATTATGGTCACCCACTCAATTGAAGAGGCCGTGTACCTTGCGGATACGGTGTTCGTGATAAAAGGGAGAAATCCGGGTGTAACGGCGGCGCGAGTTGACAATGAGAAAGGGTTGGACGCCGATTTCAGAAAAACCGCCTCGTTTTATGAACGGTGCGGAATTATACGGGAATTGCTGGAAAAATGAGGTTAGGGCGGTTTATTGGAACACGCGGGTGAACTATCCCGCCCTGAAGGGCGGGGTAGTTCATTTCAACCCCTTGTGTAGTCCGCCTTTATATGATATTATAACCATAGCGTTAATAAGAAAAAGGAGGCCTTATGCATCACGACATTAGGACTTTAACCGGTATGCTTGTTGAAAGCTACCGCAAACATGAAGACATCATCAAAGTTGATACGAACAACCAACTCAACCGGAGCGTCATTATTGAAATTCTTGAAACGCTGCGTTGTCTCCTTTTCCCTGGTTATTTCGGCAAAAAAAATATTACAAGCGCGTCAGTGGAATATTACGCCGGCAACCTGCTTGAAGACGTCAGATTCAAACTTTCAAAACAGATACATTTCGCCCTTCGTCAAAACAGCGCCGCCGGTACCGGCGACAGCGCGACAACTGACGCCGCCAATAAAGGGCTTGCCGAAAAAGCGGAACACACCGCCGTCGCGTTCCTGTCAAAGCTGCCTGAAATAAGGGAGAAACTCGACGCCGATGTTTCAGCCACCCTTGACGGCGATCCCGCCGCGACCGGCAAGGATGAAATCATCTCGTCTTATCCCGGCTTGTACGCCATCATGGTGAACCGTTTGGCGCATGAACTCCACATTCTCTCCGTGCCGCTCATTCCCCGCATCATGACCGAACACGCCCACAGCCTCACCGGTATTGACATACATCCGGGCGCGTCCATTGGCTCCTATTTTTTCATTGACCACGGCACCGGCATCGTGATTGGCGAGACCACGGTCATCGGCAATCATGTGAAACTATACCAAGGCGTCACCCTGGGGGCGCTCTCGACCAGCGGGGGGCAAAGCCTCAAAAACGTGAAACGCCACCCCACCATTGAGGACAACGTCACCATTTATTCCGGGGCGTCCATTTTGGGCGGCTCAACCGTCATCGGTGAGGGAGTCGTGGTAGGCAGCAACGCCTTCATCACCCAAACCGTGCCTGAACAGACCAAAGTAAGCGTGAAGAACCCGGAATTGCGGTACAAGAAGCGCGCCGCGCCCGCCGCGGAATGCCCTCCCTCATGTCCGCTTAGACAGGATGACGATCAGTGGTCGCACAAGGAATTTGAACAGGATCCGCTCTGGTTTTACACCATATAGGGACTATTCCTCACGCTTCAATTCAAACCTGTCCTGCTCGGCTTCATTGAGCTTCGGGAGGTCGGCGATGCTGTTAAGCCTGAATTGTTTGAGGAACTCTTTGGAGGTGCCATATTGAATGGGCTTGCCCGGCACGTCTTTTTTTCCCACTTCCCTGACAAGCTCTTTTTCCAAGAGCAGGCGGATCATCGTGTCCGCGGATACGCCGCGTATCGCCTCAACTTCGCTTTTTGTAATGGGTTGGGAATAGGCTATAATGGAAAGCGTTTCCATCGCCGCCCGTGACAACCGGGATTCGTTCTTTCTGCCGTAGCGGTCTTTAAGGTTGTCCCAGTACTCTTTCTTGGGTGAAATCATAACGCCGCCGCTTATGCGCGTCAGTTCAACGCCGGATGACTCGTGGGCGTAGCGTTTGGCAAGGTTTTCCAGGGCTTGGTTTACAATATCCCGCTCAAATCCCGATATACGGACAAGCGCGGACTCTTCAACAGGCTCTGATTCGAGGTACAGTATCGCTTCTATGAGCGCGGTCTCTTTTTCCATGTTTTGCATCAACTAGGCGCCAGTATACCATAATTCCCGTTATTTTGTATAGTTCCGCTCCTTTCGCCTTTTGCAAACATCCGGCAAGCATACGGTTGTCTTTTATCCGCTTTTCCGGTACAATCTCCCCCCATGATATATATCGCCAGACTTGAACTGGAAAATTTGTGTTCTTCTATTTTTCAAAAACTCGGCATTCCACAGGAAGAAGCCGATGATTCCGCAAAAATTCTCGCAGCGGCTGACGCCCGCGGCATTAAAAGCCACGGGGTGCAGCGCATGAAACGCTATGCGGACGGCATTAAGGCCCATCTTATAAAAGGAAATGTACAGCCAACCGTACTGCGTAAAACGCCGGTTTCGCTTGTACTGGACGCTGAGGGAGGCATGGGGCTTTCTTTAAGCGTCAAAGCCATGAAACAGGTTGTCGCTATGGCGCAAGAGCATGGGATTGGCGTGTGCAGCATCCGCAATTCAAACCATTTCGGCATCGCCGGGTATTATACGGAAATGGCGGCAAAGGAAGACATGATAGGAGTCGCCTTGACCAATACAGCCGCGCTCGGCGTACCGACCTTTGCGAAGAAAGCCATGTTCGGCACCAACCCGATAGCGTTCGCCGCGCCCGGACACAACGGCAGGCGTTTCAGCCTTGATATGGCGACGACGGCAACGACTCGCGGGGTCATCGAGATGTACGAAAAGACCGGGCAAAAAATACCGCCGGGACTGGCGGTTGACATACATGGGCTGCCCGCCGAAGATCCGGCGAGACTGCTTGACGACATGCTCTATCAGCGGGGAGGCGGACTGTTGCCCTTGGGCGCTGAACAAGACTCTTCCCGCGGCTACAAAGGCTACGGATTAGCCGTGATGGTTGACATTTTAACCGCCCTCTG
>JAIRLZ010000269.1 GCA_031259035.1 Treponema sp.
TATCCGGCGCCATGCCTGCACTCAGCATGGTACTCTTTGGCGTCCTTGCCCACCGGCTGCCATGACGCTGACCAGAAATCGCCGTCCGCGTCATCGCGAAGGTATATGTACCGTCCGGGCTTGTCTTCACTGTTGAAGACATAGCGCATAATGCGTCCGGCGGCGCCGCTCTTTACAAAGCTGTACCCGCCCGCGCCATTGGTGATGATTGCGCCGTATTCGGGCGATCCCAGATAATTAGCCCAGGGCGCCGGCGTATCCGGCTTTGTGATGACATATTCCCGGTTATCGGGGTCAAAATGTCCGTATTTCATGTATAGCTCCTTTTTTCTATAAATTGAGACTGAACCCAATATATATTTTTACAACTATATCATACGGGCGCTGATGCGCCTAGCATGGGAAGGACACGAGGACGCGAACGGAAGACACGAACAAACACGAACTTGTTGTTAGACATCGGCGCTGGAGCGGAGGATGGAGCAACCGAAAATCCATCTTGAGACTACGATGTTCAGCTTTCATTAGGGGCAGGAAACAACGCCGGAATATCGGCGATATAAGGCGGATACACGCGCGTTATGCGTAATTTTGCTGATTTTCTCTTCAAAAACACTTGATCAAAGATTAAAAAGAATATAAAATATTGACAAAAGCGATGAATTTAGCAAAAGGGGATTTTTTATGAATAAGAATATATTGGTTTTATTGGGAACAGCGCTTGTTTTTTCATTTGCCGCCTGTAATACTCTCGACAGACGGGCTGGCGATATATTGAATGGCAATGTAGAAAATCCCTCCGTAATTGTAAAAAGAATAGATAACAAAGGAGATGAGTCTGTAAGAATATATATTGATGGGAAAAGAGTCGGTAGATTAAATAACGGAGAAGTATGGTCATATAGCCTTTCTGCCGGGGAGCATAGCATTTATGCAAATTATGACGGGGATGACGATAAAAATTCAGAAATAATATATTTCACAACAAACGACAATGTATGCCATTTTTCCGTTGAAGTCGTGTTTGGCAGGCGCAACAAATATCAGGATATAAAGATAGTGCGGGAAGATGTCGCATTAAATAATGGCGGAATATTTGCAAACAATTTTAGCATTGATGACGTGTTAGTAAAATCATTCAACATAATTTCAGAGAATGTACCGGAGGGGGCGACAATCGCTATTGTAAATATATCAGCGGAAGACATAAAAGCAGGTGAATATGTAATGGAGGAATTAACATTATTGTTTGTTAATTCAAGGAAATATGATATAGTTGATCGTAAGAGTTTGGAAATAATTAGGAATGAACAAAATTTTCAAATGAACGGAGAAGTGGATGATAATTCTATAATATCAATAGGACATATTCTTGGGGCTGGAGTTGTAATTACGGGAAGTGTAGATGAGGGAGGGAACCGGTTAAGGATCAAGGCGTTGGATGTAGAGACGGCAAAAATATTGGCAATGTCATCTGAAAGAATAAAAAAATAAATTGCAAGCGGCAAAACTACGCATAACAGGGCTGCTTGCGCGCCCCTGCGAAGCTGGGGACGCCGCCAGTAGGCGGCTCGGCCTACGAAAAACCGCAGTCGGACTACGGCCTTTGCGCGGTTTTCTTCCGGTACATTTGGGCGGCGCAAAACCCGTCGCTATGTTCACACCACCATAGAGTTTATGGGACAAATTTTGATCAAAAATATACAACGCGCGAAGAAATTGACTTTTTTGGGGGGGTGGGGAGTGATTGGAAGAGAAACATGGTAAAATTGAACAAGAGCAAAAGAGGCGGCGCTAAACTTTGGTTATTGGCAATGAGGTTTTCAATAATTTTTCAAATTTAGCCGTTATTTGTCCAATGAACCTCCGTACGGCAAGCGCGCAAACACAGTGTGAGACGCGGCGTCTTAAGCGTTATTGGGTTTGCGCGGAGGTTCGGCGAACCTTCGGTTCGACTGTTGTGACGGTTTACAGAGCAAACCCGTTTGCGCGTCCAACATGTCAGACATCTTCATCACCTCCTTCACTTGCTCATAATCCCGGCAAGCCAAAAACCCACCGACACCGGATCGCGCCGCAATAGGAGACAAGTGGTCTGAAACGCGCAAGTATTTCGCCCATTCCCGTCAACAGGGCGGATCGCCTTCCATGCATAACGCCCGTATCTTCTCTATATCCAATTCGGTGTATTCCGCCGCCTCCTCCGCTGTAAAACCACTGTTGATCAGTTTTCTCGCCACCGCAAGCGCCTTTTTTTCCTCTCCTTGCGCTTTCCCGCGAGCCTCGCCGATCTTTTCTCCGCGAGCCTCGCCAATCTCCTCTCCACGAGCCACCCACAACGACGCCAGTCCCACTTCCTCAAACAGCGCATCCAACATGTCAGACATCTTCATCACCTCCTTCACTTGCTCATAATTCGCCTTCATAAACATATACATAAACGCCTTCATCGGCGCCCCTCCGCCCCTCATAACCTTCCCGGCGTTGAACACCTCCTCAACCGCTTCCCGGCCAACCCCCTCCCTCAAACTCTTGAGCCAAAGATTTTCCCCGGCGCTCAACTTCTTGCTTTCTATTATCTGCATCGCCAGCACATCCCCCGTTATTATGTACACCCCGCTCCACCGCTCCTCCACTTCGTACCCATACACCTCCCGCAAATATTTCAACACCTCTCGCGGACGCTTCGTCACCGTGAATGTCGCCGTCACATCGGCGGCCTCCGCGCCCGCCGTCGTCGCGCTGTATAGATGCGCGTACGCCATCACTTTATGAAAATCTTCGACCGCAAGCGAGTCTTCGGGACTCTTGAACTCCACTATGTTGTGACCCTTGAATATGGAGGCTATGTTCTTTTTTATCACAACCCCGGGCTTTTTCTTGATGACCACCGCGTCTATCCGCAGCGGCTCGCTCGTCAGCGGGCGCTCGAACTCAAACGACAGAACGTCGCGGTATTCGTACAACTCAAGGCGTATGGCGTCGTAAAACGCCGTATGCCACGTAATGCGCTCTTTTTCCTCTTGTCTTTTTGTAGATTTTCCGCTGATTTGGATTCCCTCCCGGCTTTCCGCCCTTTGTTTATACTAAAATAAAAAAAGATTTTTGTCAAACGCGCTTCGCTGGACGCTGACCGCGCTTCCGGTCCATTCCGCCCCCTTGCAAGCATACGCTTCTTTTGATACTATGCGGGTGGACGTTGCGTTCCACCTTATGGATTACGATTGTATAGTTATAGGCGGAGGACATGCGGGCATAGAGGCTTCCCTCGCCGTAGCGCGGCTCGGCTTTTCGTGCCTGCTCATAACCCAAAACCCTGACCGCATCGGGGCGCTTTCCTGCAACCCGGCGATAGGCGGCCTTTCCAAAAGCAATCTTGTGCGGGAAGTGGACGCGCTTGGCGGAGAAATGGGACGACTCATTGACAGGAGCCTCATCCAATATCGGGTGCTCAACCGCTCGCGGGGACCGGCCGTACAGGCGCCCCGCGCCCAGGTCGACAAGATTCTGTATCAGAGCGAAGCCCGTCTCGCCGTGGAACGCCAGCCTCGCCTCGCCGTGTTCATGGACACCGTGGTTGACATTCTCGCGTCCCGCTCAGGGGCTGCGGTTGAGAGCGTCATCACCGGGCGGGGGCATGTCATTTCCGCGAAAACCGTGATTTTGGCAAGCGGCACCTTTATGGAAGGCAGAATCTTTATCGGCGAATACGACGCGCCGCAGGGCAGGCTGGGGGAAGCGGCCGCGCTTGGTTTGGGCGGGAAGTTGAGGGAACGGGGAATGCCGGTGGGCAGGCTCAAGACCGGTACGCCGGCGCGTGTCGCGGGAAACGCCATAGACTACGAAAAACTGGAAAGACAGGATGGGGAGCCGCCTGAAGCGTTTTCCTTTGACCATGACCCCGGCGAGAAACTGGATAGATCCAGCGTTCCCTGCTGGATCACCTACACCAATGCGGAGACGCATGACATTATCCGCTCCAACATTCACCGCTCCCCGCTGTACGGCGGCAAAATCACGGGCGTGGGTCCCCGCTACTGTCCTTCCATAGAAGACAAGGTTATGCGCTTCCCGGAGAGGGATCGGCACCATGTCTTCATTGAGCCTGAAAGTCTTGCGGTCAATGAGATGTACCTGAACGGCTTGTCGAGTTCTCTGCCGGAAGACGTGCAGGAAGCGTTTATTCGCAGCATAGCCGGTCTTGAACACGCCCACATCGTGCGCCCAGCCTATGCTGTGGAATACGATTACCTCGATCCGCTTGGTTTGTACCCGACTCTTGAATCCAAATCGCTCGCCGGCTTCTTTGCCGCCGGGCAAACCAACGGCAGTTCCGGTTATGAAGAGGCCGCGGCGCAGGGCGTCATGGCGGGCGTCAACGCGGCGCTCAAGATGAGGGGGGAACCGCCGCTGGCACTCGGCAGAGCCGAAGCCTACATCGGCGTCCTCATAGACGATCTCACCACCCTGGGAACCAAGGAGCCGTACCGCATGTTCACAAGCCGCGCCGAGCGCCGTCTCGTACTCCGGCACGACACGGCGGATTCCCGCCTCACGCCCACGGGCAGGGCTGTAGGCTTGGTTGACGACACGCGATGGGAGCGGTTCCTCCATAAGACGCAGGGGCTGGACGCGATACGGGAACTGCTGCGAACACGAAAAACCGACGCCGGAGGCGCCGCCGGCGGTTCCGCGGGCAAGACGCTGGAACGCGCCCTCGTGGACGGGACCATCACGCCTGAACAGGCGCCGCCCCTGTTGCCGGCGCGGTCCGGGTCTGAAGAGTCCGCCTTCCCCACTGAGTGGATCATACGCGCCGCGCTGGACATCAAATATGCGGGATACATTGAAAAGGAGGAACGCGCCGCGGAGCGGAACGCCAAAATGGATGCGGTGAAACTGCGTCCTGATTGCGACTACCGCTCAATCGCCGGGCTTTCCGCCGAATCGAAAGAGAAACTTTCTCTGGTTCGCCCGCTGACCCTGGGACAAGCGGCGCGGATTCCCGGGGTCAGACAAGGGGATATCGCGCTCTTGATGGCGCTGATGAAAAAGGATGACCGGCGCGCGTGAAGGCGGCCTCTTGCATATACCCTCCTGAAACGCTGGAACGCCGGCATGAACAAGACTTTGGAATGTTTGAAATCACGTTTTTTCAGCGATGTACGGACGCGGAGGAGTTGTCCCTCCTCATGGATCAGGGGCCGATTGCGTTTTACGAGGGGCGCGATCCTACAGGTCTGAGCCTGCGCATTCATGACGCCGTATTTCGCTATGCGGCGTCTCGAAGCCGGCCATAGGGCGCCGGAAAAGCCCTGTGTTGAAACAAGCGGCGGGGCGTCCAAAGAGCGGTTGCCATTCGGTTTCAGGTTTTGCAAGGCGAATTCTTGAAAAATTTTTTGAAGAAAAGGACTTGCATATTTTTATCAAGTTATATAAAATAAGAGTGTTTCAAAACTTTTTTGACAGCCCTGCGTAAAAGCAAGCGCAATCAAAAGAAAAAAGGTATACATTATGACACTGACAGCGGATTCAAGCGGATTGTTGTTCTCTCTCTCTGACGGCATG
>JAIRLZ010000015.1 GCA_031259035.1 Treponema sp.
ATTGTGTGGTTCTATCGCCGGTGGACGAATACGTCAAAAACTTTTCAAAAGATGCATGATACGATATTCTGGTACGGAAAAACCAAAGATGCGGTAACGTTCAACAAAAACGGCTACGCCCCGTCGTCCCATCAATTAAAAAAATTTGAGAAAGGCTGGGACCAAAACGTGGTGTATCTCAAAGGGAAAAGAATCAAGCAATATATTATTTACAATAAAGAAAAGTTTGAAAAAAATTGCAATTCTATCGACCCCGATGCGCGGCTTGTATACCGGGAAACAAGCGAATTAAAAGTCGCTCCGCCTGATGTCCTTGAGTTTTCTGTAATAAATTCGCAAGCCGATGAATTTATCGGATACCCCACTCAAAAGCCCGAAGACCTGTTGTACAAGCTGATTTTCACGGCCAGCAACGAAGGCGATGTCGTTCTTGATCCGTTTATGGGCGGCGGCACGACCATTGCCGTCGCGGACAGGCTGGGCCGGCAGTGGATAGGAATCGACCAGTCGGCGATGGCGGTAAAAGTTACCGAATTGCGCTTGCAGAAGCAGGCGGACTTGTTCAGTTCCCCCTACACGGTGCAGCTTCACAAATACGACTATGACACCCTCCGTTACAAGGACGCTTTTCAGTTTGAAAGCTGGATTGTCCGGCAGTTCGGTGGGACGCCCAACGCCAAGCAGCGCGGGGACATGGGGCTTGACGGGAAAACAGGGGACGGCGCGCCGATACAGGTAAAGCGCTCTGACAACATCGGGCGTAACGTGATAGACAATTTTAAATCAGCCGTTGAACGGTTTGACAAAAATCTATTTGAAAAAAATATAACGGCAAAAAAGCCAATCGGGTATATCATCGCCTTTTCCTTTGGCAAGGGCGCTATTGAAGAAGTCGCCCGGTTAAAAAATAGGGAAGACCGCGTTATAAAACTGGTAACGGTTGAAGAAATTGTTCCGATTGCGGTTAAGCCGTCTATGGGCGTTCATATCAGGGAACTTTCAAGAGACGACAAGGGAATGAGGCGGCTTGAATTTATCACACACGGGGACAGTCCCGCAGGCATTGAGTTTTACAGTTGGGATTTTAAGTACGATAAAGAAAAGGGGTTTAGGCCATCAGTTATTATTGACAAGGAAGGGAAACAAATTATTTCTCTTAAAGCTGGAACCCATACTATAGCGGTGAAAGTTGTTGATAACGACGGCCTTGAAAACATGGAAATAATAACATTAAAAATAAACGGCGCGGTGGAACGCGGCTGAAAACGACGTGGACAGAATGTTTGAAGGAGAAGAACTATGATGGAAAGATGGATATAGTGATTCCTCTCAATATATATTAAGGGAACCTCTAAAAACGCGAACCTGCGGTTCGACAGTTTTTAGAGGTTTTCTTACCCTGTGGAGAAAATTGTGTTTGCGTAATTCATTACAAATAAAGAATTAGCAATTTTCTCCGAGGAACCTCTGGAAACGCGAACCTTCGGTTAGCGAACCTTCGGTTCGACCGGAGTTTCCAGAGGTTCCCTTAAGTTAAATAGGCATATATCGCGGTTTCAAGCAACTTGTGTAACGGCGCTGTATCCCGCAATTCCTTTTTCATAGTTGCCCATGTTTTTTCGATCGGATTTAAATCCGGGTAATAAAGCGGCAAGCGCAACAAAAACACTTTGCGGTTTCCACATGTCTCCTCAAGCCGTTTTTTCCTGTGAAAACTTGCCCGGTCCATAATGACCGTTTTCCCCGTTTCAACCTCTTGTAAGAGGCTGTTTTCAACCATTCTTCAAAACGGGTTCCAGCCATTGCTTCTTGATAACACATAGGCGCTAACTGCCTCTCGCCGCCACCGTCATGTATGTGTCCGGCGACAACATGAACGCGCCGGAATTTCTTCCCCCGCTTGCGGTCTTCCACTTTTACCCCGCGTTGAGCGCGTCCGTATTTCCGCTTTAAATCGCTGTTTATACCCCTTTCCTCAACATATACGCGGTTCTCTTCCGGCATCTCTCCGACGGTCTTTAAGTGCTTTTCACGTTTTGCTTCGCTTTTTTCGGAATAAGTTAGGCTGTTCCAAAACGCGCCTTATGGCGTCAGTTTTGGAACAGCTTCTTACCCATGGAGAACATTGGATAAGCCACAAATGCTAAACCCATAAAGAATTGGCAATTTTCTCCAAAAGCTTGTTCCAAAACTAACCCGAACCGCAGGTTCGCAACCGCAGGTTCGCAACCGCAGGTTCGCAACCGCAGGTTCGCAACCGCAGGTTCGCAACCGCAGGTTCGCGCTTTGGAACAAGCTCAAGTAAAAGTTTTTTTACGGGTTACGCCGAGGGTCTTAAACCTTTTGTCTATCGCCTGAAAGCGGACGCCGAATTCCGCGTAGAAGCGCTATATCCCGTAACGGATATGGTCTTGCTGCGCGCTCCAGCGTAGCCGGGAAACATTCCCACGCCGCACCCCACCCACATTTTGTCAGCATTGGGCTTTATGCTCAAGGCAAAACAGCGAATATAACAAAAAATTATAAATAATTTATACCCTGTTAATGGCTTTTATGGTATGAATCTTATATTTTCTAGGTATGAAAAGAAACAGCCTGCTTTATATAAGTCTTATTATCTTTAGTTTTGCCGAAGTCTGGGGGCAGGATGCCTTGCCGCAAAGAACCCTGACCGTTGATGATGCGGTGGCGATTGCGCTTGAAAAAAATCTTGGACTGGAACGGAGCGCCCTGGAAATTGCGGGCAAAAAGAGAGCCGGCGACCGGTACTGGAACAGCCTGATTCCCTCCGTGAGCGCTTCCGTGGGGGCAAGCCATCCCAGTTCAATTACCGGGTCCCTATCCCCGGAACAGAACGGCTGGACGTCGGGAGTTTCCGTATCGGCGTCAGTCAGCGTATCTACCGCGGTGATAGAAAATATAAAAAAAACCAGGGCGGACTACAAGGCGGGCCTTTTAAGCCATGAACTGGCGAAGCGGGAATTGGAATTACAGGTACGGAAACTTTTCTATCAGATTTTACTGTTACGGGCCAATATTGAACTGGCGTCCCAAAGCCTCGAAAGCGCCCGGGCCCGGTATGAAGAAAGCGCCGCCCTTGCCAGGGTCGGACAGGCTTCCCGGCTGGATGAACTGTCGGCGCGGGTGGATATGGAAAACCAGCGGCCAAAGGTACGGAGCGCCGAAACCCTGTACGCCAATGCTCTTGACTCCTTTAAGGCGGTATTGGGCATTGAACAGGAAACTGAATTACTGTTACAGGGGAATCTCGAATATTCAGGCGGTGTCGCTGCCGGTGAAGAAAGCCGGAATGAATCCCTGGGCGAATCTCTTGAAACGGCGGCGCTGCGGCAGGGGATAAAAGCCCTGGAAGCCCAGAAGAAAGCGGCGTGGCACGAGGCGTATATACCAAGTCTGCGGCTTTCCTGGAACGCCAATCCCCTTTATCGCAATGAAGCCTGGAATGATGCATCCGGTTCTTTTTCTATCAGCTTAGGGATTAACCTAGACAGTTTCCTGCCCTGGTCTGTGGCAAAGACCCAGTTGGATACCCTTGACGACAGTATTCAATCTTCCCAACTGCAACTGGACGAATCGCTGCGAAACCGGGAAGACCGCATCCGGCAGTACGAACGGACGATAAACCAAACCAGAGAAACGATAGAAGCCCTCGCCTTGAATGTGGAATTGGCGGAAAGCGCCTACGCAATGTACGGGGAAGCCTACCGGCAGGGGGCTGCGGATTACCAGAGTCTGCGTAACGCCGGGGACAGCCTGTTACAGGCAAAAAATCAGGTTCAACAGGAATACTACAATCTTATCGCGGCGGTACTGGATTTGGAAAAAGAATTGAATATCGCGTTTACCTTTTAGGGATTAAAGTTGTTTGGAAAATTCAGTTTCCGAACAACTTCCGCTAAAAAAAAGCAAAATGCGGAGCATTTTGCAATGCTTGTAAGCTAACCGCAGGTTAGCTTACAAGTCCATTTTGGAGGCAGTCTTGAAAAAATTGGTGACACTCATAATCGTGGCGGCCCTTGGGGCGGGCTTTATTTTTATCCCCCAAAAACTGGCGAGCGGCAGCGCGTCCGTACCGGGGCCGGAATGGCCGGGTTCCGGCGGCGGACCGGGAGGCCGGCAAACCCAGTACCGGAATACGGTCTTCGCGGTCCGCACGGCAACGGCGGAACGGCGGACCCTTCAGGCGTACATTGAGGTAAACGGCAACATCGTCAGCGAGAAGCAGGTGGCCGTCGTTCCCGACGCCGCGGGCAAACTGGTTTCCATGAAGGTCAGACTTGGTTCCCTGGTACGAAAGGGCGCGTTGGTGGCGGAAGTCGATCCTTCCCGTCCGGGTATAGACTACTCGTTAAGCCCCGTCTACGCGCCCATTTCAGGGACCGTCGTCTCCAATCCCCTTGCCATCGGCTCCACGGTTTCTACCGCCACAACCTTGTTGACCCTGGCGGCGGCGGGTTCCACGGAAATAGAGGCCGCCATTCCCGAACGGGAAGTGGGACAGCTCCGCGCCGGACTGCGGGCGGAGGTATTCCTGGAGGCTTTCCCCGGCGAAGTTTTCGCGGCGGAAGTGATCCGCCTTTCCCCGGTACTGGATCCGGTTTCCCGGACAAAGCGGATTGTCATGAGGTTTATCCGGGAAGATCCCCGGATCAATCCGGGAATGTTCGCGCGGATAAAACTGAACACCCGCGCCTATCCGCAAGTGGTATCCGTCCCCGAAGACGCGATAGTCGAAAACCGGGGAACTACGGCGGTGTATGTGGTATCAGCCGGCGCGGCGGAAACAACCGTAAGCATGAGGGAAATAGAAGCGGGGGTAAGCGTAGACGGGGAAGTGGAGATAAAGAGCGGTCTTGACTCCGGGGAAGCGGTGGTGATTCAAGGCCAGCAGTTTCTTACCGACGGCGCCGCGGTGCGGGTAATCGGGAACCGGTAAGGATCTGTTCAGAAATAACATGACCAAACGGTCATGTTATTTCCTAATTGCGCAAGCAATTAAAACAAAATGCTGTGCATTTTATTTATGAACAGTTCCTAAGGAAGCGTTGATTTATTCAATCGAGAATAAATGAGCGCTACTTTAATGCAAGGTCAGCTTCGCTGACCCTATTTGCGCAATGAAATGAGCAAATACAGAGGGAAACGCTGATTGGCATCAAGTTAATAAGCGTTTCCCTAAAGGAGTGGTGATGTTAGGCGGAAGCGGCTATCTTCTCGCGGACAAGCGCTTTGATAACCTCGGCGGGACGAGAGGTTTCGGACTGGGAACGGATATAAGCCGCCGTAACCGTACCAAGGGCGGCGAGCAAATCCCGCTGACGGGTAAAAAACCCGCCCGCCCCGTCTTTCAGCGGGGGCGTAATCTTCGTCCAACGTTTATCCAGAGCATCCGTTTCTTCTTCAGTCATTCTTGGCATAGTGTCCTCCTGCAATCCGGCGAGGGAGCGCCATGCGTTACGGCGCTTCATCGCATGAAAAGTATTGATGGTCCAATCATCATGGTTAGACACGTTGCTAATATAGTAAGCCCGTCGGAAAGGGCCAGGTAAAAGGAGTGTAGCCAATGAGTGTTATACAGCATATAGTCAAGAGGCCGGTTCTTGGGATTGTGGTATTCGGCCTTATCGCCATCGTAGCCCTGTACCTTGTTTCCGACATTGCTATTGATATGTTTCCCGAAGTGAATATGCCCATGTTGACGGTTACGGCTTCCTACAGCGGCGCGGGGCCGGAGACGGTTGAAAAATCCGTAACCAGGGTTCTGGAAGCGCAGCTGGTGAACCTGAACGGCTTAACCGAAATGACCTCCACGTCCAGCGAAGGGTCCAGCATGATCATGCTGGAATTTGATTACGGCGCCAATCTTGACGCCAAGACCAACGACATACGGGATCGTATTGACCGGGTCAGGCGGCGGCTCCCCGATGAGGTGGATTCCCCTTCCATCATGCAGTTTGATCCCAACTCCATGCCCATACTCCGCATCGCCGTCAGGGGAAACCGGA
>JAIRLZ010000019.1 GCA_031259035.1 Treponema sp.
TGATTTTTGAAACTCCGTCAAATAAGATGCATTAAGCCAACTGGGAATTGCTTTTTTCATCGGTTCTAAATGTTTTATCATATCACCCATAGGCGATAATGCGGCTTTTGCCAAGTCAAATTGTCTGGTCAATTCATTTGCGCCTGATAAGGCTTCCGTTATATGAACAAAAGATGATGTTACGCTCGTGATTGCGTCAAGTTGCTTCGTCCATTCATTCGTGGCAGGCAAGGCTTTGTTTATAAGATCAGAAGATGAGGTTACGCGCTTGATTGCGTCAAGTTGTCTGGTCAATTCATTTGTAAGTAATCGCTTCATTTTTTCTCCTTTCAATTTATGTCTATCAGGTTCCGCCCCGGCTTTTCCGCCCGGAACCCTGATAATTCCCTCCCGACTCGAATTAATCCCGCTCTGAACCACAATAATTCCACTCAAACCCGAATTAACCCTGCCCAGAGGACCCGCTAATTTTCTCCCGACTCGAACACAGCCATTTTGACGGACTTGTAAAAGACCAGCGCCACCTGATACGCTCCGCTTCCGGCGGTCATTTCCGTGTCGTCAATAGCCTCCGCCACTTGCTGAACGGCATTGAGCAGGGTCCAAAGCCCGTGGGCTTGAGGACGCGGTGCATTTCCGCGACCCGATCTTTCAGCCACGCGATATAATGATCGACGCCGCCCGCCCAGCGGTACTGAAAGCCGCGGACTTTCCCCGCGTCTCCCCAGATGACCTCGTAGTTGCGGTTGCTAAAAAACGGCGGATCAAGGTAGATGAGGTCAACGCGCTCCACTTCCATTGCTTTGAGGATTTCGAGATTGTCGCCGAGGATGAGACGGTTTACAGACACGAAGCTATTTTGTTTTTGCCTTTGGCGGCGGCGGCGCTGGCTGCCGCATCACATTTACCGGCGGATTGCGTCCGTTTTTTTGAACCCTTTCGTTCTTTCCATCATTGCGCACTATTGGCAGCGGCTGCGGTTCTTTAGCGTTCATGTTGTTCTCCTTCTAATTCATCATTGAATTTTAGAAATGTAACCATTTCTACATTGGCGGTATCGATCATTATCTTGTCAATCGTTTCTAAAGGTAGTATATCCGTTTTGCCATCGTTGTCAATGAGCCATTTGGCTCGTTCCAAAACAAAATGCCCTTGCTGCGGATAATTCGGACATAATAGAGGCCAACCCATTATACATCTTCCGTCCTTTAAATTTAAAACAATATATCTTTTTGTTTCAGTAAATGTAGGCTGTTCCAAAACTGAAGTTTTGGAACAGCTTCTTACCCCTGGAGAAAATTGGATAAGCCACAAATGCTAAACCCATAAAGAATTAGCAATTTTCTCCAAAAGCTTATTCCAAAACTAACCCAAACGCAGTTTGCGTTTTGGAACAAGCTCAATATTCCGTACCATTCAGAAGGATAGGAAGTCTGATTGGTGATTTTCCATTTACGAAGCCATTTGTGCAGGATGTCATTGCTGTACAGGCATGACCACACAAGACTGATAATCAGCGCAATACTCATTGACGCTATGGTTTTACTTGCCTGATTCCATTCGCCAATGATAAAGAGGCTGCCCATTGCGGTACAAATGATCTCCAGCAGTTCAACCAAAGCGTTTATAACAATGGTCCATATCAGGGCAATCACGACGGCTTCGAATTCAGATTTTTTGGGAAATGACGTGAGGGAATAAAAAAGGAAAGAAGTGATAAATCCGGGCAGGAGAAAACCAAAAAGGCTTATCAATTCACTGGTAATCATGCTCATAATTATATGCCACTTTGTTTTCCCCATAAAATCAATACGTTCCACACTCCGGCTTTTCCGCTTTTAACCCCGCCAATTCCCCCCGGAACCGAACTAATTCCCCTCCAAGCCGAACCTGTTCTATCCCGCATAAAACCGCCGGGGCTTTGAGCCTCAATAGTTCGTCTTTTTACAGAACCGTTCCACTTCGGGCAGAACCGTCGGGGCTTTGATACCCTGCGGTTTCCCTTCCCGCCCGGCGGGTTCTATGTGGTTTCGCCGGAATCGCCCGCCGCGCCGGGGGAATCGGGTCTTGAGTTCCTCGTAGACCGCCTTCGCGCCGGGCGCGTCCTGAGCCGCCGCGGCCTTGACCGAGTGGTAGAACACGAGCGCGGACTGGTACGCGCGCCGCCAACAGGCAGCGACGCTCCCGGCGGTCATTTCCGTGTCGTCGACACCTTCTTCCAACTGCCGGATCGAATCAAGCAATGTCCACAGCCCGTGGGCGTCGGAGAAGTCAACGCCGAAAGCGTCCACCTCAATATAGAGCGAAACCAGATTGGGATTTTGCCGGGCGAAATCGAACGCCTTTTCCACAAAGCCGATGGTCTTTTCGCCCATCTTGGGCAGCTCGCGCCGTTCCGCCGCCGTCAGCGCCAGCAGATAGGGGGCAAGCAAGACCCTGGCCTCATCAATCTTAGCCTGCGCTTGGGTCAAAATCGTGGAAGGTATGGACTGGGTGTGTTGGTTGTCTTTCATAATGGCTCCTTTATAAAAGTTGGTGGCTCATTACAGGCGGAAACGGAGGACTGGCAAGGGAGACATGTCGACTGAAACCCTAGGAGTTTGTTGCGCTTCGCGCGCAAAACCCCAAGAAATCGCCGATCAGGCGATTTTTGCGTTACTGGCGGCGCAAAAATCCGCAAGCGCAACAGGCTGCTTGCAAAACCGCGTTTTTTAACGGTTGCCGGACAAGCGGAGATTGTCTCTCAAAACTGAAGTTTTGGAACAGCCGCAATTTATAATTTTTTGTTATATTCGCTGTTTTGCCTTGAGCATAACGGGCGGTCCGGGTTATACTTTTTATGTTGGAGTTGTTTGGAAACTTCAGGTTCCGAACAACTTCCGCTAAAAATCGCATATTTGTCGAACCCAAGGTTCGACAAATCTGCAAGACTTGCAAGCTAACCGAAGGTTAGCAGACAACCAACCGGGTTGTCTCATAAGGAACTGTGTTATTTCTGAACAGTTCCTAAGTCTATTGGATACGGTATGCGGGGAAAAATCCTTATCATCGAAGATGTCAAAGAGTTGGCCGATCTCATAGCCCTCTACCTGGAAAGGGAAGGGTTCGAAATCCGCGCGGTAAAAAGCGCCGAAGACGGATTTGACATTCTGGAGGCATGGAAACCGGAACTCATCATTCTGGACATCAACCTTCCCGGTATGGACGGGTTTGAATTCCTCCAGAAGATCCGGCCCGGAAACGGTGTGCCGGTGCTTATTGTTTCCGCACGAGACAGCGATGAAGACCTCATCAGCGGCCTCAGCGGAGGGGCCGACGAATTTGTCACCAAGCCTTTTTCTCCCAAGGTGCTGGTTGCCAGGGTCAGGGCGCTGTTCCGCCGGGTCCGGGACTATGAGGAAAAAGAGTCGAGGCGCGTTCTCCGTTTCGGACCCTTTGTTCTTGACTATGACGCCTGTATCCTTAAAAAGGCGGATACGCGCATTCCCCTGTCCAATAAAGAATACGGCTGCCTCGCCTATCTTACGGAACACGCGGGGAAAACGCTGAATCCCGAAACCATCTACGCCGGTATCTGGAATAATCCCTACGGCGACCTTACCACTGTGGCCGTCTATATACAGCGGCTGCGGAAAAAGATAGAAGAGGATCCGGCCAATCCCCGGTATATTAAAACCGTGTTTGGACTGGGTTACCGCTTTGATCCGCCGGAGGATTGATATATCCAATGAAAATCAAAACACAGTTCCATCTGCTGATAAGCGGCATTATTATTGTCCCCGTTTTGTCCATCGTATCACAAATACTGTTTTTCAATTATCTTGAGAGAAACGAACAGGCCGGCATTCCGGTTTATGATGACGCCAATCTTGGAGACTATATCAGCCGCCGGGACTGGGAAACCATATCCCGCTTTATCACCAGGACCAACGCGGATTTTACCGTTTTTCGTGATGATCTTTTTGTACTCTATTCCACTATCCCCGATTTCAAAACCGGCGCTGTGAGTACAGCGGAAGAACTATTTTCTCTCTTGACGGCGGAAAACAGCCGGTACCGGTATACCTTTGAATCCCCCGGCTGGATGAAAGTCCGTGAGTATATGCTTATCCGCCGCCATGTGGAGGACAAACCGCCTCCGCCCTTGTTCTCTCTGGTGAGTACCGTCGTACTCCTGGCCGCCCTTCTGATATTCGCGGTCTCCATGTCCCTGTTCATCGCCCGGTCCATCACGAAGTCGGTGCTGGTTCTTGAGGACGCTACCAGACGGATAGCCGCGGGAGATCTGGACTTAACGGTGGATGTGCGGGGAAGCGCGGCCATGCGGCCGAATGAAATTACCTCCCTGATCAGTTCCTTAAACAAGATGCGTTCCACCCTTAAAGAGGAAGAAAACCGCCGCTACCGTTTCATCATGGGTGTTACCCACGATCTCAAGACCCCGCTGGCCCTGATTAGGGGCTATACCGAGGCGCTTAAAGACGGCGTTACCGGCGATCCGGACTCCCGCACTAACGCCACGGATATTATTATTGCAAAGGCGGACCAGCTTGAAGATATGATAGATGATCTGCTTGAGTTTGTACGCATGGATACCGGAGAATGGAGGAGCCGTCTGCGAAAAGTAAACCTGGGGGAATTCCTCAAGAGTTTTGCCAGGCGTATCAGTCTGGACGCGGAATTACTGCATCACCATGCCCTAATCGACATAACACTACCCTCCTCCCTCTCGATCCCCCTGGACGAGCGCCTTGTGGTCCGGGCGCTTGAAAATCTGGTCAACAACGCCATCCGCTATACTCCCGATGGAACTACGGTCCGGTTTGGCGCGGCAATGGCCGAAGACAGCGTCCGTGTAACGGTAAGCGACAACGGCCCCGGCATACGCAAAGACGATCTGCCCCATATCTTTGAGGCGTTTTACCGGGGCAGTTCATCCCGCCGGGAAGAAGGTATGGGGCTTGGGTTGTCGGTCGTAAAATGGGTGGTTGCTTCCCACGGCTGGTCAATAGCGGTTGCGTCGGAAGAAAACAGCGAAGACGGGGACGGCGGAACCTGTTTTACGATTACGGTTCCGCTGGGAAAGCGGCGTTTAATTTAATAGGGTAAACCGCTTTCTTCGTAAATAAAACGCTTGCGCAGATTTCTTTGTTGTGATATTATTTCACTATGGTTGATCGAATCCTTATTGACACGCTTACTCTCAAAGCGCATGAGTTTGTGCAGCGTTGGAGATATAAAATTCAGAAATCCCCCCAACTGAAACGCTATAACAGCCTTACCAGCGAACAACTGAACGATCACGCCGGCATTTATCCGGTTCTCGCCCATACGCTGGACAGAGGGCTTGACCGTTCGTATGTGGGCGGCTATTTTGTGGGGCTTGCAAAGGAGCGTAGGAAAGAAAGCTATCCGGTGTCGGAAATCGTGTACGCAGTGGGACTCGCCCAGCAGACCGTCATTGAATATATTATGAACGACTTTCTCATCGACAATCCTCTGAAGATATATCAGACAATGGACACTATAAACAGGGTGGCGGATTTTTTCTTCCTTGGCTGTTTCTATATTACCAAAGGATTTCTGGAAGCGACCTATACCGAGATGAACGGCAAAGACGCTGTTTCGGAAGAACTTTTGAAAAAGTACTTTAAAGACGATTTCTTTTTTAAGCAAAATTAAGGCGCCGCGGACTATGGATGAATTTCTTGACATAAAAACCGCTTTCGTTATTCACTTGCCGGATGGAACGCCGGCGTTTGCGCGGGATCTGTTTCCAAACGGCGTCGCCATTACCGAAACGGTGATCGTCTCATGGGTTGTCATGGGTATGCTTATCGGACTTTCGTTTATATTAACTCGCAATTTGAAGCAAATCCCCAAAGGGGCGCAGGCGCTTCTTGAGGCTGGCGTTGAATTTCTCAATAGCTTCTCAAAAAATCAATTCGGGAAATTTTCAACCGTTTTCGCTCCGTATGTTGGCACGCTCTTTCTTTTTCTGCTGTTCGCCAATATCATGGGCGTCCTGACGCCTATTGAAGCGTTCGGCTTTAAGCCGCCGTTTGAAGTGAAGCCGCCGACGCGGGACATCAACGTCACCGCGCCGCTGGCGTGTCTCACCATTCTGCTGGTGATCGCCTGCAACATCAAGGCAAAGGGGTTTTCCGGCTGGCTGAAACATTTTTTACACCCTATACCGTTTATGCTGCCGTTTAACATTCTGGAATACGGAACGCGGGTGTTGTCGCTCGCTCTCCGTCTCTTTGGCAATATACTTGGCGGGCTTATTCTTATGCGCCTGATCGAAGGGCTTGTTCCAATTGCCGTACCTATGGCGTTGAGCCTCTATTTTGACTTTTTTGACGGATTCATTCAGGCGGCGATCTTCACGTTTCTGTCTGTGTTGTATATTTCGGAAGCGTTGCAGAAAGAGTGACCGGCAAGAGCGCAAAGCGATTGTTTTTGCGGATATATGGAGCCTTTCCCAAAAGCTGACGCCCTAGCAGCCTGTTGCGCTTGTAGGTTTTTATGGTCTTTTCGTTGAAAAGAACCATAAAAACCCCGATAAAGGGGCTGCGAGAAAACTTCGTTTTCTTGGCGGTTTCCGCTTGGCAGTTTCCGCCTGGCAGTTTGCAAGGTAAAAAATCGCCTTTTCAGGCGATTTTTGGAGGTTTTATGCGCGAAGCGCAACAAACTGCTAGGGCGCGTTTTGGGAAAGCCTTTATGGATACATGAAGTTTTTTATTGTAAAAAGCTTCCATAAAAGAGCCTTTCTCAAAACGCGCAGGCGGCGGTTTTGGGAAAAGTTCCATATTAATGAGCCTGTTCCAAAACTGACGCCCTAAGGCGCGTTTTGGAACAGCCTATACTGAGAGTCTGTCCATACTGTAGACACATTATGGACAGACTTCCTTGAAACCCGCATTTTCGCAACCCTTAGGTGAGAAAATGCCAGGTCGCAAAGTCGCAAACGCAGTTTGCGCACCGGCTTTGTGGATAGACACTAGGGAACCTCTGGAAACTCCGGTCGAACCGCAGGTTCGCGTTTTTAGAGGTTCCCACTAATTATAAGGAGCGACTTATGACTGGTACATTAATAGCAATCGGCGCGGGCATCGCGGTTTTCACCGGCATTGGCGCGGGCATTGGAATCGGCATTGCGACAGCAGGGCTGATTCAAGCCATAGCGCGGCAGCCGGAGGCGTCCAATAAGATGATACCGTGGTTCTTCGTCGGCGCGGCGCTTGCGGAATCAACGGCGATTTACGGTTTGGTCATCG